>JAHDSE010000131.1 GCA_018432955.1 Syntrophomonadaceae bacterium | reverse complement strand
TGAGGAATTGAAATATTCAAATGTTGGATAGGCGTCAACCATCAGCATCAGTTTTTAGCGTACCTATGAGGAATTGAAATAGATATACTATTACATTTACTGATGAGATTATCCGGTTTTTAGCGTACCTATGAGGAATTGAAATAGCCCTTTGTTATTCCCCTGGCAGCAAGAGATTACAGGTTTTTAGCGTACCTATGAGGAATTGAAATTTCCCAGGTCTGCTACCTCCTGGGGAGTGTCTATGTTTTTAGCGTACCTATGAGGAATTGAAATTGGAGAAGGGGCATAAGCTCATCCTCCGTGATAGTCCTGTTTTTAGCGTACCTATGAGGAATTGAAATTTATGCTCTAGCCATTCCCTGCTATAGTGTTCTAAGTTTTTAGCGTACCTATGAGGAATTGAAATTGTACATGAGCATTTCCTGTGATATTTCAATAGGCCGTTTTTAGCGTACCTATGAGGAATTGAAATACCGCTTGGTAGACCTCGCTGCCTACTCCCATGTAGTTTTTAGCGTACCTATGAGGAATTGAAATTATCACTATCCTTCTTCTCCGACCGGCCCAGATGGGTTTTTAGCGTACCTATGAGGAATTGAAATAATTCCTCGAAATGCTTCTTCAGTCTTTCCTCTATTGTTTTTAGCGTACCTATGAGGAATTGAAATGACAAATGTCTCATTCGGTCTCCGTGTTCGGCATCGTTTTTAGCGTACCTATGAGGAATTGAAATCGGGTATTTTGGCCTGTAGCCTCAGCGAGAAATGAGTTTTTAGCGTACCTATGAGGAATTGAAATACGATTACATGGATAACTACGCTGCAGCGCTGGATGGTTTTTAGCGTACCTATGAGGAATTGAAATATGAATCTAAAGTGCTTTGTTCCAAGTGTTTCAAAGTTTTTAGCGTACCTATGAGGAATTGAAATTTCTCACGTTCTAAATCGCTTAATCTCTGAGCCATGTTTTTAGCGTACCTATGAGGAATTGAAATAGGATTACAGTCCGGCCCAGCAGGGTTCTTTCTGGGTTTTTAGCGTACCTATGAGGAATTGAAATCCACTCCATCAATCCCGGAAACATTACCGTCAATCCGGTTTTTAGCGTACCT
>JAHDSE010000148.1 GCA_018432955.1 Syntrophomonadaceae bacterium | reverse complement strand
GGACTTTTTTTGAAAACTTTATGGAAAGGTGCAGTCAGTTTCGGCCTGGTTAATATACCGGTCAGTATGTATGTGGCTACGGAAAACAAGGACATAAAATTCAAATATTTGCATAAAGAATGTATGTCTCCGATAAAATACCAGAAGTATTGCTCCAACTGTGAAAAGGAAATAAGCAGTGAGGACATAGTACGGGGCTATGAATACGAAAAAGGGAATTATGTGATTATAAATGAGGAAGACTTTGAACGTATACCCCTGGAAAATACCAAAACCATTGACATATTGGATTTTGTAAAACTGAGCCAGGTGGATCCTGTATTTTTTGACAAGAGCTATTACCTGGAACCTTCCCCTGGTGGAGAAAAAGCCTATACCCTTATTGTTGAGGCCATGAAAAAGACCAAAAAAATAGCCATAGCCAAAGTTATGATTCGTTCCAAACAATCCCTGGCCGCTCTGCGCATCAAGGATCAATACCTGCTGATGGAAACCATATTTTACCCGGATGAAATTCGTTCCCCGGCTTCTTTAAACCAGGGAGTAGAACGCGGTAAATTACATGAAAATGAGATTAAAATGGCTGTTAACCTGATAGAAAACCTGTCCACCGACTTTGAACCAGCCAAATATGAAGACGAGTACCGTCAGGCCCTCTGGGAACTTATTGAGGCTAAAATCGCAGGTAAAGAAATCATCAGCCCGCAACAGGCAGTAGACCGGACCAATGTAGTAGACCTGATGGAAGCATTGAAAGCCAGTATAAAACTGACCGAGGAAGACAGAGAGGATAACAGCAAAAAGACCTCCAAAAGCAGAAAAAAAAGTAAAGCCGGGAGTTAAAAAATGACCTATCTTATACCGGAAGCACTCCACACGGTTATGGAGCCAATTCCTTACCCAGAAGCCTTTGACCATCCTGATTACCTGTACCAGGTAAAATGGGATGGTGTGAGGATAATGGCTCATGTCCAGGGCGGAAATGTCCAGCTCATTAATAAACATATGAATGAGCGGACCGAACAATATCTAGAACTGCAGGCTCTTCCTCGTCTGCTGAATGTCAATAATGCTGTGCTCGATGGCGAAGTTGTGGTTATCAAAGAAAGTAAGGCAAGTTTTCCTGATGTGATGCGGCGGGACAGGTGCAGTGATTATAAAAACATCAAATACCTGCAGCAGAAATTCCCTGTTGATTATATGGTCTTTGATTTACTCTGGCTCAACGGCAAAAACCTTATGCATGAACCATTAAGCATACGGAAATCATATTTGCAGGAAGTATTGCATGAAAAAGATTTTATACACCTGCTGGAAGACTTTTACGAAGGAAAAACACTGTTTGAAGCAGTGAAATCTATGCACATGGAAGGAGTTGTCGCCAAGAAAAAAGATGGCTTATATATAGAGGGAAAAAAACATCAGGACTGGCTTAAAATAAAATGCCGCCAATTACAGAACTGTCTCCTGGGAGGCTATACCCTCCGGGGAAAAATCGTCAATTCGCTTTTGCTCGGTGTTTACGACGAAAATGATTTTCTCTACGTGGGCAAAGCAGCCAGCGGCCTGACGACTTCCCAGCAGGAAGTCCTTGCCCAGGAGCTGCCTAAATTGCAAATAAATTATTCACCCTTTGGCAATCTTCCCGGTAAAAGAGGAAATTTTCATTTCCTCAAACCAGAGTTGGGGGTTAAGGTTGAATTTCAGGAATGGACCGAGGATTTAAAACTCAGGACCCCGGTGATAAAAGCTTTCGCTGATATAGAAGCCGGAGAATGCCGGATAATATAAATAGGAGTCATTATGGCAAATCAAAAGATAATAAGAAAATTCTTCCTGACAAATCTCAATAAGATTTTATGGCCCCGGGATGCTTACACTAAAGCTGATCTTATCAAATACTATGCAGAGATTGCGCCTTTTATTATGGAACATCTGCGCGAACGTCCCCTGGTTTTTACTCGTTATCCCGATGGTATCGACAAGAAATTTTTTTACCAGAAAAATGCTCCAAATCATACCCCGGATTGGATTAATACCTTTGCGTGGGAATCGCAGGATGGGAAAATCACGCGCTTCATTCTGGCAGAGGAAAAACCCACTCTGGTCTGGCTGGCCAATCAGGCCTGTATTGAGATTCACCCGTGGCTATCCCGCAAAGACTCTATTTATTACCCGGACTATGTGGTTTTTGACCTGGACCCTTCTCCCGGTTCTTCGTTTGAAGATACAGTCCGAATAGCCCTGCTCCTCAAACAAATTCTTGATGAATTTAAACTTCAGGCTTTTGTTAAAACTTCAGGCGCAACGGGACTACATATATATCTTCCAGTTATCAACAAATACACTTATTCAGAATTAAGAAATATCGCCCAGAGTTTAGCCGGCATTGTATGCAATTTGTTGCCGGATAAAGCAACTATAGAAAGAACAGTTGAAAAACGCGGACATCGAGTCTATATTGATTGCCTGCAAAATGTTGTCGGCAAAACCATATGTGCACCATACAGTGTCCGCCCCCGTGATGGTGCTACAGTATCGACCCCGCTCAGATGGGAAGAACTCCAGGACATTTCTGGCGCTGATTTTACCATTAAAAATATTCTATCCCGTTTACACCGCATGGGAGATATCTTTAAACCTGTTTTAAGCGAAAAGCAGGATCTGGAAAAAGCCATTAAATATCTGGGTGTGAATATTTTCAACTAGCTCCAGAAAGGCGGGATGGTTTGCTTACAGCTGTAAACGATATTGTCAAACAGTGGATGCATATGTATGGTTATCTGACAGTCTTACTCAAGTTTCTTCAGGGACAGGTATGAACTGTTTCACAACTTCTTCCTCATATCTTCAAAAACTTGGATCTACCGCTTTCGATAGTCCTGAAGAACAGCTCCCGGCCCTGTTCATTGGCTACTGCCAGGGAACGGATGGAGAAAGAACGCAGGGCATCATAAACAGAAAGGGTTCCTTCTGCAGAATCTTTACGACCGGTAAAGGGGAGTTCATCCGGTCCGCGGCGGCACTGGGCATTCAAGTTGATGCGTGAGACCTGATTTATTAATACATCTATTAACGAAGCAGCATTTTCCGGTGAACTGCTGAAAATACTGGCCTGCTGTCCGTAATCGGTTTCGATCAGATAATCAAAAAGCTCATCCAATCCTGAAAAAGAGCTAACTGGTATCAAAGGGCCAAATTGTTCCACCTGATAAATTTTCATATCCCTGTTTACCGGGTAGAGCACTGCCGGATAGAATAAATTTCCGTATGTTCGGCCACCACCGGCATTTACCATAGAAGCCCCTTTATTTAGCGCATCTTCCACCAGTTCACCCAGCCATTCCGTTTTCCCCTCTTCCGGCAAAGGAGTTATCATAACATCATCTTCCCATGGCATTCCACAGCTTAGTTGCTCAATTTTCCGGCTTAAAACCTCCAGGAATTCATCGGCTATGCTCTTATGAACCCAGATATGCTTTATAGATGTACACCGCTGGCCGTTGAATTCCAGAGCGCCGTTTATACATTCACTGGCTGCCAGCTCTATATCAGCATCCGCAAATACAAAGGCAGGGTTTTTGGCTTCCAGGCCAAGAATAGTTCGCATACGATTATTACAAGGATGCTGCTGAGCCAGCAGGTTGGCTACCCTGCTGGAGCCGATGAAGCCCAGGATAGATATTATGCCAGTTTCCATTATAGGACCTATTATCTCAGCACCGTCCCCGTTTATTATATTTATAACTCCTGGAGGAAAAGAACCCACAAAGGCATCTATAAACGGCACTGTACACAATGCTCCGTATTTGGGTGGTTTCATAATAACTGTATTTCCCATTATCAAGGCTGGAATTAACATGGCAAAGGTTTCATTCAAAGGATAATTGAAAGGTCCCATACAAAGTGTTATTCCTATAGGACAACGGCGAATCTGGGCAATGAAATTATCCGCCCTTATAATACTATCAGATTCGTTTTCCATAGACTTCAGGCTTGATATGGTATCTTCCATGTACTGCATAGTACGTTGGAATTCATCCAGGCAAGATTTATAAGCTTTGCCTATTTCCCACATCTCCATTAGAGAAAAAGTCTTCTCCATGGGGCGGATACGCCACATAAATTCTTCAACATGTTCTATACGTTCATCCACAGACATTCGCGGCCATTTACCCAGTCCGCAGCCATAAGCCTTTTCCGCAGCGTCAAGGGCCTGTAAAGCTTCCTTTTTCCCCAGAGCCGGATATTCTCCCAGTTCCATTGTTTCCAGCCCGGCTTCTTTTTTTACATAAACCGGGGACCTGACTTCAAAACCTTTCCCGTAATAGCTTAATACCTCTCCGTTTATCAGGTAATTCAATCCCTGCTCACATTTTTCGATACGAAACTCAAGTGGTATTTTATCCAGAGCAGGAAAGTGTTCTTTCTCAGCAAGCAGATTATTCATAAAAACAAACTCCTTTTTAACTTAAAACTCATACTTAGTATGGTTATCAGGAGCCTTTTCATACTATAAATACAGCTTATCTTTTAAAACTGAGAGTTTTGTAAAGACGATTATTATTATTTACAGTTGCGGACTGAGAACAAAGGGGAAAATTACCAGGAATATGCTGATAAGAAGAAATACTACTGTTATTATTAGTCTCATGCTGTCCCCGCTGATTAGCTGACGAAACATAATTTTTATCTGTTTCCAGTGCAATACTATGTGCAAAACCAATAAGGCCAGGAGAAAATATCCCATGTAAAGGTGTATAGTTCCCCAATCATCCCGGTTAAAACCCAGCATATACATGTCCAGTTTCGCCCCGTAGGTCTCCCGACTGGCCCTCCCGCCCAGCAATATGTACTTTCTCAGAAAACCTGTTCCGGTAAGAGCCATCATACACAGAAACATCACTGCATCAATTATAAAATTGCTTTTTGATTTGGTCTTCATACTTTTTCCACCTTTTCTTGCTTTCTTTTCCTTGATCTGCTTAACCCATAATCCCTGCATATTGTGTGCGGGGGCTCAGTGTTCTAATAGATATTGCAGTTCAAATTACAGACCTTTTAGAACCCTTCTCATCCATTTCAGGGGAACTTTATAAGGTGGATATTTTAGCGGAATATCAAATAGAAGGGAATTTTTAAGCAGACTTTTGTGATGGGAAAAGGCGTCAAAAGAAGCTTTTCCATGATAATTCCCCATACCGCTTAAACCAACACCGCCAAAGGGCAATTCCCGGTTGGTGATATGGATAATAGTATCATTGATGCATACCCCTCCGGATATAGTCTCGCTTATGATTTTTTGCTGTTTTTCTGTATTATGCGAAAAAAAGTATAAAGCCAGTGGGCGGGGCTTATTCCGTAAAAAATCAATTACCTCTTCCAAATTTTCATAATCCATTACGGGCAGAATCGGACCAAATATCTCTTCCTGCATCAGTGGATGATCCACAGAAATATTGTCAACTATGGTAGGAGCGATATATCTTTCTGCCTGCACTTGCTCCCCCCCTGTCAAAAGCTCAGCATCCTTGAGCAAGGCTGACAGGCGCAGAAAATGCTGTTCATTTATTATCCGGGAATAATCCGCGCTGCTGCGCGGATCATCACCATAAAAATCCTTTAGCACTTCTTGAATACTTTTTAACAACTCTCCTTTTATTTTCCGGTCAACCATGAGATAATCAGGAGCCACGCAGGTTTGTCCGGCATTGAGAAACTTTCCCCAGACAATCCTCCTGGCTGTATATAATATATTGGTATCCTGATCAACTATACAAGGACTCTTGCCGCCAAGTTCCAGGCATAGCGGAGTAAGATTTTTGGCCGCGGCCTGCATTACTAATTTCCCAGTAGCTTCACTTCCGGTAAAAAAAATATAGTCAAATTTATTTTCCAATATATTTTGCGCCGTCTCAGCCTCACCCTCAACTACCGCAATATATTCTTCAGCAAAATTCTCTTTCATTATGGCATTTATAAGGACAGATACTCGGGGAGCATGTTCCGAAGGTTTTAAAACAGTACAGTTTCCTGCAGCAATAGAACCGATAAGTGGTACCATCATCAATTGAAAAGGATAATTCCATGGCCCCATAATAAGAACCAATCCCATTGCTTCAGGAATGATATAACTGCTTCCTCCAAAATAAAGCAGTGGAGTTTTTACTTTTACCGGCCGGGCAAATTTTTTTAGATTTTTCTTCATATAGTTGATTTCGCTGTATACATAGCCTACTTCGCTTATGTAAGCTTCCATTCTGGATTTTCCCAGATCCAGGTAAAGTGCTTCCAGTATAGTATCTTCATGCTTTTCGATTACTGTTCGTAGCCTTTCTAATTGTTCAATTCTAAACCCGGGTTCCCTGCTTGTATTACTATTAAAATATTTTCTCTGTTTTTCCAGTAATTCAGCCACTCCCTTTTTTTCCACCCGACATTCCCCCCAGAATTATGGTTATTCTTTGCTTTATATATTATTTTCCAGCCTTAATTAATTCATTATAAAAAAGATAGGCAAAACTTTAAGCATTGCCTATCTTCGAAATTTGCTGTAGAACCTTTTGCTCAGGTAGTAATGGTTATAATCATCACCACAAGATTTAGTGTTTTATAAAACACATTTCTACAAGATCCAGTATTTTAACGTTAATCAAGCAAACACCGGCGGCCGGTAATAGTGTTTTGCCTGAAACATCATTCAATCATTCGCCAAGGCGCCCTGACGGACCCCAATGATCTAAATATTTTTCGGCCTAAGCCTGTAGTGGTAATGGATAATCCATTAATGGATAAAAACCCGCTATTCTCCAGAGTAATTCTTAGTTGGCTCTGGCTATACGGTTCATGTCTTCAATGCTTCTGCACATTTTTTTAATCGTTTTAGGATATACCAGAACATTGCCCTTATTATAATTCTTTATATAATCCAGAAGTTCATGGCGATTTAAAATGGGTATTTCATTCCTGGACTTTTTATTATATCTTACTGTAATATCATCACAGGATAGGACAATGATGCCCTGAGTGGGCAGGTTCTTAACTCCTACAACCTTCATTAAAAAACCCTTTAAACGGTATTCGTGTGAATCCACCTGTCCGCCAGGATTGGTAATCAGCTTTGAATACCCACTTTTTTTATGCAGTATCCAGTTATCATTACTGTCTATATCTATAATTCCTCCACGCTCGCCACCATAGTTCTTCGTTTCAATATGAAAAATTCCGTTGGGTCCTACTACCACAGTATCATATTCGTTGGTATGTAGGGGATCCGGACCCAGTTTAATATTATGATAGACCCTATAGCGCGAACTGCGTTTTTCCAGAGACCGTAACACAGATTGCACCTTGAGTTCCCCCCGGTCTCCACTCTCCATTATTTCTTTCTGAATCTCCCTTTTAATTGCTTCTTTTTCCCGGTTTTTTATCTTCCAGACAAAAAATACGGCCGCCAGCGCAACCAGGAAAATTGGAAGCGCCAGTATTAAGGTTTCCACTTTTCTCTCCCTTCTAAATATGCACAGCATATTCTAATTTTTTTGTAGTGCAATGACTACTGATTATTATTATAACTCATTTCTTCTCATTTGGTAAAAATAACTTTGTTTTTAACACGGATAATTACCCGTATGTTTTACATTATATCTCTATTTATCTCCCAAATAAAAAATATTATTTATTCTATAACAAATATCAATTCTTTTCTTTTTCTTTCGAATTAAATATATCTTTACGGGTTTTCTGCCGGCACACATAACTGATCTCCAGGCGCTCTTTATATTCTCTTAATATCCTTATCACCACTGCGGCAAAAAATAAACATAACAAGAAATTTCCTGCAGCATGGGCAGCATCAAAGGCTATACTGCTGACCGAAGCTGCTATTAAGGTATTTAAGCTAAGGGGATAAACGAAAATTAACCAGAAACCCAGGTCTTGAATCCAGCCAAACAGGAAGCCCCATAAAGCTCCAAAGATAGCCAAACCCAGTGGACTAATATGTGGTCTTAATCTATATAGATATGCTGAACCAAGCCCTACCAGCCCCCATCCTATCATCTGCCATGGTGTCCATGGTCCCTGTCCCAGAAAGAAATTGGACACCAGGGCTGAGGTAGCTCCTACCATAAATCCTGCCTGAGGACCGAAAACAAATCCTGACACTATGACCAGGAAAGTAGTTGGTTGCACACTGGGAACAGCCGCAAAAGGTACCCTCCCCAGGGCTGCCAGAGCCGCCAGGGTAGCAATAAGAGCCAGCTCCTTGCTGGATACCGCCGCCTTCTGGGCCCAGCGGAGTATTAAGAGCAGGGCCAGTATTATAATAATCGTGGAGAAAAATCCCCAGTTAAACGATAGCAAAATGGATTTTACCTCCTGGTCTTGATTTCTCTTAGTACTTCCATAGCTTGCCGCCGGTTTATTATTCCGGGCTCATAATCCTGGAATACTCTCATAATCTGGGGAATGTAGAATATATTGTCTGCCAGCACTTCTTCCAGTGGCCCGTCAGCAATTAATCTTCCATGGTGCATAATCAGAACCCGGCTGGCATATTCACTGATGAAATCCATATCATGACTTACTATCAAGGCCGCTTTCTTTTCTTCAAAGCACATTGCGGCCAGTGAGTCTCCCAGAAACTTTTTCTGTTCGATATCTATTCCCATGGTAGGTTCATCCAAAAGAAAAACACTTGGATTGGAAGCCATCAAACAGGCTAATGCAGCCCTCTGTTTTTCACCTGCACTCAGTTTCCTGGGGTCCATTTCTATTTGTTCACCTAGTCCCATCTTATCCAGCCAGTACCTGGCAACCTTTTCACTATCTTCTGTATTTCCAATACTCATTTTTATTTCCGTCATAAGTTTATCAGCCAGGAAAAAGTCCTGTATATTCTGGGGGAGATAAGCCAAAACCTTATTGACTTTTTCTTCCCCGCTAAATTCAGCAATTCTCAAGCGTCCCCGCCGGCTTTTTAAAAGTCCCATAAGCAATTTCAAAACAGTGGTCTTTCCCGCTCCATTAGCACCCATAAAAGCTACTATTTCACCCGGATGGATCTGCAAATTCAGGTTTTTTACCGCTTCTTTTCCATCTGGATAAATGAAATTCAGTTTTTCCGTCTCCACAAGAGGATTTTCAGAAATCGCTGTGGCTTTCGTACGGCAAGCCGACTTTCCACTCCTGCTTTCTTTTATTCCTCCAGTCATCTCTCCCAACAGATTTCTCCCCTCTTTTACTGTTAATGGTAAGGGCTTATCAGTAAATGGAGAAAAAACCTCCGGCAATGTGGGAAAAAGAGGATATTCCCCTTTTAACGCCCATTCCACTTCCTCGTCTGGAGAACCCTGGAATATGATTTCACCTCTGTCCAGAACTACTACCCTATACACAAGAAAAAAAACTCTATCCAGCTTCTGTTCTACCAGAACAATGCTTATACCCATCTCATTATTTATTTTTTTCAGAAAATCCAAAAGCTGCTCTGCAGCAAACGGGTCTAACTGTGAAGCAGGCTCGTCCAGAATCAAAACCCGGGGATTCATCGCCAGAACCCCGGCCAGAGCGACCTTATGTTTTTCTCCCCCTGATAAGTCATTAACCGACTTGTCACAAATCTCGTTTAGATTCAGCAAATCCATCATTTCTGCCACTCTTCGTTTCATAAGTGACAGTTCCATCCCCAGATTTTCCAGGCCAAAAGCTACTTCCCTCTCCACCTGATTAAATAAGATCTGGCGTTCGGCATCCTGGAAAACCATGCTCAGCTCCGTACAGAGCAACCTGCTATCCCAGTCTCGCAGGGACATATCCTTATAAATTATATCTCCTTCAATCTTACCTCCATAAAAATCAGGGACCAAACGGCATAAAGCCCTGGCCAGGGTAGATTTTCCTGAACCTGACCGACCGAGTAACAGAATAAATTCCCCAGCCTCTATTTGTAGATTAATATCTTTTAGAGCCGGAAAATCACTTTGCGGATAAAAATAGCTTAGATTTTTTATATCCAGTAAACTCACAAACATTACTCCCTGTTTTGCTAACTCATCTGAGTATTTTTCACAATTCATAAATAAGCAGCGATATAATATGATAGCACAATATCTAGTGTTCTTATCTTCTTAAATCCGCTAGATATCGATAGCTTTTTTACATAGGCTGTTTTGAAAAAGTCTTT
>JAHDSE010000043.1 GCA_018432955.1 Syntrophomonadaceae bacterium | reverse complement strand
TTTTTGAAATTAAGATGTTTTGCTCTGCTTTTGATAGAGTATGAAAAGGAAAAAGGGTGCGCCCAGTGCTGCGGTTATAATTCCTACAGGTATCTCCAGGGGCAGAAAAAGGGTGCGGGCAAAAATATCTGCCACAAGTAATAAAAGAGCACCCAGTATGCCTGAAAAAACGACCAGGTAGCGGTAGTCATTGCCAATCAGCAATCTGGCTGCGTGAGGGGCAATAATTCCAATAAATCCAATAGTGCCTGCGACACTTACGGCACTTCCGGCCAGTATGGCTGAAGTAATTATAATTAGTATTCTGGAGAATTCAATTGACAGCCCCAGGTTTTGACCTACCTCTTCACCCAGCAAAAAAAGATTTATTCTGGGGCTCAGATAAACAGCACCCAGTATTCCAATAAGGCTATAGGGCCAGATTAATTGATAATATGGCCAGCCCCGGCCGGTTAAACCGCCAATCAACCATGAATAGGTAATTCCCAGGTCATCGCTGTGTAAAATCATCAAGGCGGAAGTAAAAGCCGAGAAAAGGGCTCCCAGGGCAACACCTGCCAGGATAATGCTAATAGTGGAACTGCTTCCTTCACGCAGGGAGATGGCATATATAAGCAGTGAGGCAAGTAAAGCACCCAAAAAGGCAGCAGGAGGGATCATCGCTATCTGTCCCGGCATCAGGGTCATTATTATAACAGCGCCCAGCCCTGCTCCCGAATTGACTCCAATTATTTTTGGTGAAGCCAGGGGATTACGCAGGAGCCCCTGTAATAAGGCCCCTGCAATTCCCATATTAATTCCCACCAACATAGCCACCAGGGTACGGGGTAATCTAACATTGGCTACAATCTGTTGTGCCAGTTGATCCTGATTAGCACCTGTAAAAACTGTCACAATATCGACCAGGGGAAAATGTACTGTACCGCTGACTATACTGAAGCAGACTGCTCCCAGACTCAGGAGGGCAAAAAAAAGTATCCATAATAAACGTATCTTATGTTTGGAATTTGCTAGTATTTTGTTGCCATCATCCATTTTAAAATCGTTCCTGTTAAAAAGCTTGCGGATGAATCAGTTCTGCTGTAATTTCCAGGGCATCCAATACGTTGATCTTACCTGGAGAAATATTCCCCGGAACAACAACAATATGCCCTTCCTTAACAGCAGACAATTCTTTCCACATGGGGTCATCCTGATACATTGCCAGCAATTCTTGAGGGCTTATACTTTTCGCCGGAGATGGTGTTTTGGTGTCTTTATTCATTTCACCCTGTTTGTTTTGCCTGGTATTATTATTTTTCTCTTGCCTGGGATTGGATCTGAAGCCCGGCTGTAAAACCAGGATGACATCCGGGTCCTGCTGTATAATGGTTTCCATATCAAAGGGGATAAAACCGGCTTTTGAGGAAGCCATAAGGTCATCTGCTACTATATTTTCCATACCCAGGTAGGAAAGCAGCCTGCCCCAGAAACAGAAGGAGCGAGCAGCCATAATGTTTTCGCTGCCGCCCTGGATAAAAAGAGCTGTTTCAAGAGAAGAGTCTGCAAGTTTTTCCCGCAAGTGGGCAGCTTTTTTTTCGACCTTTTCCAAGTAAGCGCTGGCTTCTGCTTCACGATCAAGAACCTTGCCCATCAGGGCTACTCCGCCTATCAGCGGGTCATCATCCAGGCTGGGGTCAATAAAGAAAACAGCCGCTCCGCTACCTTCCAGGCTATCCAATAACTGTCCGTGGTGTCTGGCATGAGCAATTATCAGATCGGGAGTCAGTGTGCTGATTATTTCAATATTTGGACTGAGTTCAAATGATACATCAGGTAAATTCTCAGCTTCAGGGTGAGGAACAATATACTCATTTACCTTTCCTACTGGAACTATGCCGAGATCAAACAGGGTTTCTGTCATAGATGTGTTCAGGGCCAGTACCCGCTCAGGATGCGCTGGAAGTTCAACTTCCCGGTCCAGGTCGTCTTTTACTATGCGAGTCTCTGTTTTACCATCCGTATTGCTGACTTCTTTGGGCTGAGTTCCACAGCCTGCTACAGTCAGTAAGACCAATGCTATGAGAAGAATTAGCAGTTTTGTCATGTTATTCATTGTTTATGTACCTCCTGTTTATATGATTTTTGAACAAAATCCCAGTTATTTTTTAACCTCCATCCAACTGCCGGGTTCATCTTCTACGTCGCGTATTATCCTGTAATTGCTTATGCCACATTTTTTCAGCAGATCTATGAGCTCAGATTCATCAAGAAATTTACTTTGGCCTTGTTCTTCCCTGGCTTTTCGTCTTTTGCCTTTCAGCCGCTCACGCATAGCAGGCGGCGTATAGCGTCCCAGGCCACCTCCGATGAAACCTATCCCTCCAGTTTTTAAAACCCGGTATATTTCCTGAACTCCTTTTGCCTGGTCTTCCCAGAACCAGATAGAACCCCGGCTGATTATGAGGTCAGCAAAATCGTCTTCAAAGGGAAGAGCACATACATCAGCTCCCACAAAATGGAGCACATTGTCCAGTTCAGCCTCGACAGCATTTTCCTGCGATATTTTTAAGGCTTCAGGGTCCAGGTCCACAAAATACATTTCCATGTCAGTAATCCTGGCCAGTTCAATACCCAGATAACCATGGCCGGTACCAATATCCAGACACTTACCACTACTGATCTGATAATCATCCAGGATTTGCTGAGCAATTAAAGGGTATACAGGAAGTAAGTCTTGAAAAGGTTTAGGCATTATAATTTCCTCTCTTTCTAAGGATAATAATTATCTGAAAGGTCTTTCAAAAGATGATTAAACTGCGTACAGCACCCAAAATATGTTTATAACTCCAGTTTGTTAACTGATTTCAGCAGGGACAATGATAGGCCGTGAAAAATGATTCAGGTCATAAACCCGGGCATATATGTCATAGACATCCTTTAATAGGTGAGTGGTAATGATATCCCGGGCGTGACCATGGGCACGGATACAACCGTCTTTGAGTACGATAAAACGGTCGGCGACCATCATGGCCTGGTTGATGTCATGCAGTACGAGGATAAAGGTTTTATTATACTGGCAGCGCACCTGTTTAATGATCTCCATTAAGCTCCACTGATATTTTATATCCAGGTATGTAATAGGTTCGTCCAGGAGCACAATCTTTGTATCCTGGGCCAGGATCATGGCTATCCAGGCACGCTGGCGCTCACCGCCGGATAGTTTTTGCAGCGGTCTATACTGCAGGGGACGCAGATTCATGTAATCAATGGCCCAGTCAATAAGCTTTCTGTCTTCTTTATTCAAAAACCAGCCCATAGTCTGATATGGGCTTCTGCCCATAGCAATTAATTCGTAAACGCTGATGTGCTGAACCATTTCCAGATTCTGCGGCAAAAAAGCAATATGGCGCGCAATCCATTTGCGATTTCTCCCCTGAATATCCTGACCATCAAGCAGGATACGGCCCTGTTCAGGACGTAAAATACCGTTCAGGCAGCGCAACAAAGTTGATTTGCCGGAACCGTTTGGCCCCACCAGCGCTAATATTTCGCCTTTATCGACCAGTATATTCAAATCTTTTAAAACCCTTTGCTTATTATAAGAAAAACTCAGATTTCTTACCTGTAACATCTTGCACTCCTTTGTTGCCGCTAAACAGTTTTTGTTTTGATAATGTCAATAAAATGCTCCCAACCTTGCCAGCGTAAACTAAAATTATTATTGTTCAGCAGTGAGGGGAGAGGAACCTCCGGGGATGCCGGCACAAAACCCTGGAGGGCCAGGAATTCCTGTACTGGCTTGGACATTATATAGTCACCCATTTCGAATAAGCGTTTATCAGCTCCTTTCTTCCATACCATGACCTGGGGCATGCAAAAGGTACCATCCTGAGGCCAGATAAGACTGGTGTTTTTCTGGCGGGAAAAACGTGCCCAGGCGATATTGGTTATACCCAGGGAATATTTGCCTTCGTCTACGGCATTTACAACCTCAATAGGGCTTCCCTGATACTTCACATTGTCTTGGAATTCACTGAATCTGTCAGGAAAATAGGATGACATAAAGTTCCTGATTATCAGTGATACTACGCGATACTCATCTGGCATAAGAATACTATTACGCCAGCGTGGATTCAGTAAATCCTCCCATACTTTCGGGATATCTTCTGGGGCCAGTATGTTATGGTTATAAAAAACCGCAAATGGAATAATAACAAATGGATGAAAATAACCTCTCATATCTGCAAAGCCATTGTCAGCGAGTTCTTTTCTGAGAGGGTAGTGAGCGGGCAGGGAAGCAAAGTATTCGGCTAAATACCCGTCTGGAAGTTCCACAAAATCGTTGACATGACCGATGGTAAGATCCGGCAGGTCTTTTTTCTCAACACAGAGCTTAAATGAACTCTCTTCTTCAGGCCGATGGGCTTGAACTTCAATTGTCACCTCCATTCCGTTTTTTTCCTGCAAATGTTTAGCGCAGTTTCCAAGCATTTCTGTCAGTGATCTGGTGATATTTAGTGGACAGTGTAAAAAAACCTTTGCCATTAGTGCCTTCCTCCTTTATATTTGCGAATTATGCAAAAAAAAATTATTATGATTGGAATTTGCTAAGACCCGATTAATAAGGGCAAATAAAAAAGCAGTCATTTCCCGTGAAAGGGTCGGACTGCTTGCCATCACCATAGATTAATTTTTTTGCATTAAAACAACGCTCTTATGTAGAAACACTATTTTTTATAATTGCTGTTGCCAAAAACAAAAATATGGTAAGCATAATTCCTTTCCAAACGGGAGGCACATTCGTTTCCAAATATACCCTATCGGACCTGCAAGCATAACTTCATGGTCTTAGCCTGGAGGTCTCGGAATTACACAGATATATTTAATTATCACTTAAATAAACTATTACAAATATATACTTGTTAAATCGTTAATGACTGATACTAATCAAATATAACGTTACTATAACTAATGATAAACTTTTATTTTATATTTTTCAACATAAATTTTTTAACAGCTTAAGGATCTGTTAGAATTTTAACTAAACTAGTAATAGCTCTGCGATTTTTTTGAAAGTAAATAATATGTAGTACCTCGGAAACTCAACAGCTAAATAGGGATAAGTTGGAAAAACCAACAGACAAAGCTCTTTGACAACTTCACATAGCTAAAATAAGCAAAAGAAAAAATTGGCTCCTAGAAAAAGGCAACAGGAAAGTAACCGG
>JAHDSE010000040.1 GCA_018432955.1 Syntrophomonadaceae bacterium | reverse complement strand
CCCAAGCCCTTAATCTCTAGCAATCTGATAAAAAATAGTCACTAATTGAAAATGACAATTATAAAATCCAAAAAATATATTGACCCTTGCCTATTGATTATGTTAGTATCCTCTCAGGACATGAAAAAGCTTCCAAAAACAGCGGCAACTGTTCTTGGAAGCTCTCCCGTTTACATATTTGTAAAACTCATTTATTATCGCACAATGGAGACCCATACTTCCTGAGCGAAGTGAAATAAGGCCTGCCTCATTTCTGGGCGGGCCTTTTTCTCACAAAGGGGTGACATATATGACATACAAAAAACTCTCTGATATTGCAGAAGTTCAAAGCGGGTTGGTTCTTAGCCGAAAAGAGGCCAAATTTGATTCGAAACAGTCCGTAAAGTATATGAGACTCAATTTGCGGTCAATTAATGATGGCGGAAGTATCAGCGAAGAATCTTTGGATCGGTATCTTGCAAATGAAAAACTAGAAGAACAGTTTATAAGCAGCAAAGATGATATTATAGTCCGCCTATTCCCTCCGTTTCGTCCGGTACTGATAACAGAATCGCTCATTGGTTTGGTGGTGCCGTCACAGTTTGCAATTATTCGGCTCAGGTCAGACGATGTTATTCCTGAGTTCTTAGGTTGTTATCTTTCTCATCGCAATATATTGGAGGGTCTGGCGATTCGGGAAAGCGGACAGGCTTCAAGCGGAATTAAAATATCAACGCTGTCCAGGGTAGAAATACCTTTGCTTCCTTTGGATAGGCAGAAAACCATTGCTGCTTATGGAGAGATGCACATAAAGCGAAAGCAGCTTTACTTAGACCTTATACAGCAGTATGACCTTAAGATGGATGCTGTCATAAATAGAGCAATTGGAGGAATATAGTATGGGAACCAGCAAAAAAGATATAGAAAACACTTTGATGAAATGCGCAGATACACTGCGTGACACCATTGACGCGGCGAATTATAAGGATTATATCTTACCGCTAATGTTCCTTAAATATTTAAGCGACCACTATATCGAAGCTTTGGAAGCATTAGAAGCTGAATATGAGCAAAAGACCAATAAGATAAAAAAAGAGGCATGGATAGAACGCCAAAAGAGGTATCTTCCTTTTACCATTGCCTCTGACAGCAGCCTTCAAACATTATATGAGCAGCGGCACTCTGAAAAAATCGGACAGCTTATCAATGAAGCCATGCGACAAATTGAAAACGATAACAGTCAGCAATTTGGCGGTGTGCTCTGCACTGTTGACTATAACAGTGAGAATGCATTGGGAACACGCGAACACAAAAATTCTCTTTTGCGCACTTTGCTCGAAGACTTAATTTCATTGGATATGCGCCCCAAAAGCATTGAAACTAAAGAAAATCAAATTCCTTCCGATGTTATAGGCGATGCCTATGAGTATATGATTGGCCAATTCGCAAGTATGGCCGGCAAGAAGGCGGGAAGCTTCTATACTCCTGCCGCTATTTCTGAAATTATGGCTCGTTTGGTAGATGTGCAGCCGGGAGACCGGGTGTATGACCCAACCTGCGGATCGGGTTCTTTGCTGATTAAGGCGGCAAAGAAGCAAATCGATCCTCGGTCCGGTATCAGCAATGTATCCATATTCGGGCAGGAGGTCAACGGCTCATCTGTGGCAATGGCGCGTATGAACATGTATATTCATGAAATCCGCGATGCGAAGCTTGCATGGGGAGATACACTTGCCAATCCGGCTTTTAAGGATGATGATGGCAATCTTACTCTGTTTGATGCTATTGTTGCCAATATGCCTTTCTCCAAAGACAAATGGGCTGCAGGATTTAACCCCGGCGGCGAATCGGCGGGGAAGGGCAAAAAAGAATTTAAAATGGAAGCCAAGCTGGACAAGTTCCATCGCTTTGATTGGAGTGTACCTCCTGCCAGCAAAGGCGACTGGGCATTTTTGCTCCATATGATCCACAGCCTTGCTGTAGGCGGCAGAATGGCGGCGATTGCTCCGCATGGCGTTTTATTCCGTGGCGCATCGGAAGGTTTGATTAGGAAAAGAGTAATCGAAGAAAACCTGCTGGATGCGGTAATTGGACTACCCGAAAACATATTCTATGGCACAAGCATTCCGGCGTGTATTTTGGTATTTAAAAAGAACCGCAAAAATAGCGATGTTCTGTTTATTGATGCAAGTAAAAAAGATGAGGACGGCAACTTCCGTTATGTAAAAGGCACCAACCAAAACGAGCTGACCGAGAAACACATTCAGGATATAGTGACAGCTTATAAAAACCGGCAGGATGCCCCGAAGTTTGCCCATGCAGCGTCTTTGGATGAGATAAAGGAAAATGACTATAACCTCAATATTCCGCGCTATGTAGATACCTTTGAGGAAGAGCCTCTTGTGGATATCGAGCAGGTGAACGCAAACATCGCCCGATTGAAAACAGAAATTGCAAAGGCCGAAGAGAAAATGGATGAGTATTTGAAGGAGCTGGGCTTATGAGCGATATTGTAAAATACAGCGACCAAACCTTTGAAAGCATCAAGCATATCAATGAACATGGGCAGGAGTTCTGGTTCGCACGGGAATTACAAGGCATTCTGGAATATACAGAATGGCGCAATTTCACACATATCATTGATAAAGCTAAAACGGCATGTAAAAACAGCAGCGCAGATGTCGATGACCATTTTGTTAACGTCAACAAAATGGTTGAAATCGGTTCGGGTGCGGAACGTGAAATTGATGATATCATGCTCTCTCGCTACGCATGCTATTTGATTGTTATGAATGGCGATCCCCGCAAAGAGGTTATTGCGGTTGGGCAAACCTATTTTGCAGTAAAAACAAGGCAGCAGGAGTTGATTGAAAACTATGAGCAGCTTAGCGAAGATCAGAAACGCTTGGCGATCCGCAATGAAATGATAGCTCATAACAAATCACTTGCAGAGGCGGCGCAGATGGCTGGTGTAGAAACGCAGCAGGAATATGCTATTTTTCAAAACAAGGGGTATCAGGGACTGTATGGCGGTCTCGGCGTGCGTGAAATACACGCACGAAAGGGACTAAAGAAAAGCCAAAAAATTCTTGACCATATGGGAAGCACCGAGTTGGCGGCTAATTTGTTTCGGGCAACGCAAACGGATGAAAAACTCCGGCGCGAAAACATAAGAGGAAAGCAAGCTGCTTATGAAACGCACTATGGGGTGGGCGCAAAGGTTCGCCAGACCATTAAGGAACTGGGCGGAACCATGCCGGAGGATTTGCCCGCGCCTGAAAAGAGCATTAAGCAAGTAGAACGAGAGACAGGGAAGAAACTGGCTGATGGTGAACCCCGAAACGATGGAGAGTAAGTATTAATTGGATGTGACAATATGCGTGAAGATATAAAGCAACGGATAGAAGCAGTACATGAAGGGAGTGTACTTGAAGGATATAAATACACCTTTAGGTTGTCTCCGGCTTCTTGGAAAGAGTATCCTCTTAAGAAAATGGCTAAAAAAGTTAAACAAAAGAATCAAGATAACGCTGTCACAAAAGTATTGTCTAATACCGCAATGCATGGAGTAATCAGGCAAGCAGATTACTTTGAAAAAGATATCGCAAATTCTGATAACACGGACGGCTATTATGTTGTTGAAGAAAAAGATTTTGTTTATAATCCGCGGATATCTTCCATGGCACCATATGGACCGATACGCGCAAATGAACTGGGCATAAAAGGTGTTGTTTCGCCATTGTATACGGTGTTTCGCTTAAATGACTCAGATAAATTTGAATATGATTTCATGAGGTACTACTTTGAGTCGTCTCAGTGGTATAAATACATGTATACCGTGGCAAATTATGGTGCTCGGCACGATAGAATGAATATTTCGAGCAGTGATTTTTTTGATCTTGCGATAGCCTTGCCATCTCTAAAAGAACAGCAAAGAATTGTCGAAATACTCAACTACTGCTCAAAAGTGATTGAACTGAAACAGCAGCTTATTGAAGAAGAGCACAACCGCAAAAAGTGGCTACAACAAAAGTTATTTGCTCCGAAAGATGCTCTGTGCAAGCCTTTAGGAGATTTATGCATCATAATTATGGGACAATCCCCAGACTCGAAAAGTTATAATATTCAAAAGGAAGGAGTTCCGCTGATTCAAGGGAATGCGGATATAAGTGATCGCTCTCCATCCCCGCGTAATTATACTTCTGCACCAACAAAAATGTGCATGAAAGGAGATATTATTTTATCAGTCAGAGCGCCGGTAGGAATGGTTTCGCGGACAGATATATCTGCGTGTCTTGGGCGAGGGGTTTGTGCAATTCGGGCAAAAGATTACGGAGATTATTTGTATCAATTTCTATTGTTCTTTGAAAACAAATGGGGGCAAATATCTCAGGGAAGTACATTTGATGCGGTAAGTGGAAATGAAATAGTTAAAATCATGGTTCCCATAGTGGATGATATTGAAGAGACCGCAAATGTCCTTATGTCAGTAGATACCAAGATAAGCCTTTTAGAATCTGAACTTTCCCAATGGCAGCAAAAGAAAAAAGCCCTGATGCAGCTATTACTCACAGGCATCGTGCGAGTTTCAGTCTAAAGGAGGTACCGCAATGCCAAGCCATACCATATTCAATGAGCGGCCCGAATCGCAGGAACGGGCACTGAAAGTGCTTGAAAAATTGGGATATACCAGAGTATCCAGGGGCGACGCGGAGCAGAAGCGTGGCTCTAGAAAAGCTGTGCTGTTTGAAGGCGAGCTGGAAGCATCCTTAAGCAAGCGCACTTATCCTTACGGCAGCGAACCGCGCTTTTTCTCCGGCGGTTCCATTGCAGCGGCCATTCGCGCCATGCATGTGCAGAACGCTGCCGGGCTTTATGCTGCCAACAAAGAAATCTACGAGATGCTCTGCTCCGGCAAAAGTCTGGAAGAATCCCTGCCGGACAGCAGCAAGCAGTCGTTTGATATCGACTATATTGATTTTGAGCACCCGGAAAACAACATTTTTCAGGTGACAGATGAATTTGAAGTGGAGCGACCGAACGGGAAGTTCGCTCGTCCGGATATTGTGGTCCTGGTGAACGGCATTCCCCTTGTTGTGATTGAATGCAAAAAATCCAGCGTGGATGTGATGGAGGGCGTTATCCAGAACATCCGCAATTGGGGCAATGAGTACATACCGCAGCTCTTTCAATACACACAGCTGGTCATGGCGATGAATCCCGACAAGGTATTGTACGGCACCTGCGGTACGGCGGCAAAGTATTTTGTTTCCTGGCATGAGGATAAAGACAGTAAAGACTGGCAGCACGAGTGGTGCCGCAAGTGTTCCCCAGATGGGCAGCTCAAAGAACAGGATCGCGCGTTGGTTGCGCTGCTTCACCCGGAAAGACTGCTGGACTTGATTCGGAATTATATTATTTATGACAACAACATCAAGAAAATCGCTCGATATAAACAGTATTTTGCTGTAAAAAAATGTATGAAACGCATTTTGTTACAAGACGATGCCGGTACTCGAAATGGTGTGGTCTGGCATACACAGGGTTCGGGCAAAACACTCACAATGATTATGCTGACCAAGCTCATACTGCGGGAAAGCGCTCACAAAGACAGCCCCATTCGCAATCCGCGCTTTATTATGGTGACAGATCGCATCAATTTGGATAAGCAGATACGGGACAACTTTATAAACACAAAAATGAGTCCCCATCGTGCTAAAACCGGCAAGGGGTTAATTGAATTGCTGGATGATGAGGGGAACACTGTTATCACAGCGCTGGTGAATAAGTTTGAGGCGGCAATCAAGAAGAACTACCGCAATGAAAGTGAAAATCTGTTTTTGTTCATTGACGAAGGGCATAGAACGCAATATGGCAAGCTTAACACCTATATGAACAGGGTTTTGCCCAATGCCGTCAAAATTGCGTTTACCGGAACACCGCTGCTGAAAAAAGCAAAGCAAAGCGGAAAAGAGACGATAGAAAGCGCCAAAAACACATATGCGAAATTTGGACCGCTGATTGACAGGTACAGCTTACAGGATGCCATTGACGATAAGGTCACCGTTCCCATTGTTTACGAAGGGCGTGTTATTCCACAGAAGGTGACCAGCGAGCAAATCAACGCCCATCTCAAATATATTACTGTGGGGCTGACCGAGGATGAACAGAACGATTTGGAAAAGAAATATAGTCGCTTTCTTGCTATTTCTCAGACCAAACAGCGCTTGAGCATGGTGGCCTTTGATTTACATGAGCATTTTATCAATTACGTGAAGCCCAAGGGTTTTAAGGCCATGCTGACTTGCTCATCCCGAGCGGTGGCGGTAGAGATATTCTATATGCTTAAGAGCCTGGGGGGGGTGAGTCCGGCGGTCGTCATTACTCCGAATACCCAAAAAGAGGGAGACGACGAAGAAAACACAAAAGAGACCGACAGGATTATTGCTGATTTTTTCAGAAAAGAAGTCGATCCGCTCTATAAAAACAATTATGAGACCTATGAAGACGCAGTGACAGGAGCTTTTCTTGAAGAAGACGGAGATATTGATTTATTGATCGTTAAAGACAAGTTGCTTACGGGCTTCGATGCGCCAATCGCCTCTGTTTTGTATGTAGATAAACCGCTTAGAGACCATAGCTTGCTGCAAGCGATTGCGCGGGTAAACCGGGTGTATGAAGACAAAGACTTTGGATTGATCGTAGATTATATTGGTATTTTTAAAAAGCTTAACTCTGCGTTGGATATATATAGCGACGAGAAATCCGGCATGGATGGATTTGACAGCACTGATATAGGGACAGCTATATCTGCTGTATCAGAACAAGAAACGAGACTCGAAGACTGCCACAAAGCATTATGGCAGATATTTGCCGGCATCGATAAAAACGAAACCAGCGTCAATGTCTGGCAGGAGCGGTTGCGGGAATACGATACGCGCAAAGACTTTTACACCAGGCTGGCCGCTTTTGCGAAACTGGCGGACTTTTTATATTCCAGTTACGATTTGTTTGCAGCGGTTGGCTATTATCAAAGCGAAGTGTACAGGAAAGACTATCTTTTTTTCAAGAAGCTGAAAGACAGCGTTTCGTTACGTTTCAATGACAGCGTGGATTTTTCCAGGTATGAAGATGGCGTTCGTCAACTTCTTAATACCTATGTCAATGCCGAAGATGCCAAGATTATTATTGAGCCTTTGGATATTCTGAACAAGGATAAAATGGAAGAGCAGCTTGCACGCTTAGGGTCAAAAGAAGCAAAGGCCGAGGCTATACAGACCAGACAGGTGGAAGTCCTTGAAAGCAGAAGGTATGATGATCCTATTCAGTACATGACTTTTATGGATCGCATCAATGAGACGATTGGCGAATATATGGCTGAACGCAACAGTGAAAAATATCTTTCCGAGATGGACAGAATTGCGGAAGACTATCGGGAAGGTCGTAGTACCATTGATTATCCAGAACTTATTGTGGATGATGGAGCAGCAAAGACTTTTTATGGTTCGATTAATAGCGGAGTAAAAAAAGCAATGGGAACATCGCCGGATAGCAGTTTAAAGGAATCTCTTGGCCAATTGGCGCTTGAGGTAAAGTCAATTGTTGCAGAAAACGCGAAACGCGACTGGCGGGACAATGTGGTTGTACACCGGAATATTAAGAAGCATCTGGATGATTTACTGTTTGACTATATTGAGGATAATAATCTCAACTGCTCATTAGATGCCATCGATATTGTAATTGATGAGATTATGATGGCGGCAAAGAAGGTGTATTAAACATGGAAATATATGATGTCCACTTGCCGGAGTTAAAAACTACAGTTTCTGTTTTGATTGAGCGCAAAAAGATGAAAACCTGTCGTCTGAAAGTTTTCCCGGATAAAACGGTTAAATTTTCTGTGCCTGAGAGTACCCCGCGAATATGGATTGAACAATATCTCAATAGCAAAAATCAATGGCTGAGCAAAAAAATACAGGTTTTTGAGCAAACCAAAGGATATGCTGCGACAGACGAAATCCGCAGTGGTATTTCTATCCGCTATTTAGGGGAGGACTTGATTTTTGCTGTTTCTCAAAGTAACAGGAGTATGGTATATAAAGAGGGAAAGATTCTTCATATTTGTGCGCCTGATATAAATGATCAGGAAAGAATTTTTGCCCAGTTTGACAAATGCTGGCGAAAAGAATCCCTGAAGGTTCTCAATGCTCAAGTTGATAAGCTGTACCCGATTGTAGAGAAATATAAAGTCGACAGGCCAAGAGTAATGCTGCGGAAAATGAAGACTTTGTGGGGCAGTTGCAGCCCGCAAAGAGGTGTAATCACATTTAACCAATATCTCACGAAAGCTACCCCGGCTTGCATTGAGTATGTGGTTTTACATGAACTCATACACTTTCTATATCCAAATCATAGCAAACAGTTTTATGATTTTCTCAGCAACTATATGCCGGATTGGAAGGAACGCAAAAAAATACTGGACCGGGATGTAGTTCATGGCTTGTAATAAATCTGTCGTAGTTCTTGGCGACTAATGATCGTTTAAATCAGGATATTGGGTAATTAATGTGAATATAGAATAAGCTTGATTCCAAGTAAAAGCTTGAGGGGGTGACAGCCTGCCCGTTTTTTCATGTCCCAGTCCATTGTATCGATACGCCTTTTGATTTCTATTTTAGCAACTCGATAAAAAGGGTTTTTAGTTCCTCTTCATTGCTGAATTTTTCGGGTAAATTGTTATCCAGGTTTTTTATAACTGCGTCCAGCAGGGCGCGCAAAACCTGCTCTTTACTAACCAGTGTTTTACTGCTGTTATAGCCGTTATTTACAATACGGGTGAGACAATCAATCTGGTCGGCATATAGATGAACCGGCATTTGCATAATGGGTCGCCGCTTTGGGGACGCGGTTTTCCTTGTGCTGCTGGCCTGGACGGCATAGTTATCCTGTTCAGGCTTTTCTTCTGCCTGAACAAGCTGCTGAACCGTTGTGTTTTCAGAATCAGGCTGCATTTGGGTTTGTTCCCGGGCGAGAGACCACTGCTCCCGGGCCAGTTTTTCGATATGGGGATATTGCTTTATATACCTGTGTACGATTACCTTGTTAAACCAGTTAACAGCCTCTTTGCTGTCACCGTTGCGACGGTATAACTCGCCTATAAGATAAGTTGCCTGTACGTCACTCATGTTACCAATCGATTTAAAGTCCTTGTTGAAAGCCTCCAGATAATGGTTCAGAGCTTTTTCGAGATAGACTTTCTCCAGTTCCTGATCTCTGGCTTCTCTAGCTATCCAGGCAGCGCATAAAAACAGACCGGCCAGGTCGCCGCTAGCGACTTGTTTTAGCTGGGCGGAGCGGATAGCCAGCTTAAAAGAACCCAGAGCTTTCTGTAAATCTCTTTCCCGGTTATATTCAATACCTGGCTCGGGCCTTAAATGATATAAGGCTTGAATCATCTTTTCCAATAATTTGGGATTTATTTCCTGAGAGAAATTATTATTGGAAGCAGCGTAATAACAGGAAGGGCAAACTATTATAGAGTAATGCAGGGGACTTATTCCCCGGTAAACAACGTGCAGATCAGATTCCTTCAATTCGACATAAATCTTTGAGCTACGGACAGCCAGAGAAGTAAAATTGGTTTTACATACCGGGCAGTCAAATTTTTTTTCATAAAAAGGATTGTTGGCATTCATAATATCACCCCATAATATATTTACCATAGAATATTCCAAAATCCTTTATGTTTGCAAAAATAATACATAGGTCACAGGCAAGAGGACTAAATAGCCTGTTTGAAATATAAGAATATAGATGTGAAATGTCCCTGGTATTTTGTGAATGCCTTATCGGATTGAAAAGGGACGGGGGATTGACAAGCTGTTGCTGAGCATAATGGAGGTCAATCCCCCCCGTCTCCCTGAAACAATGGAGGAAGGTTACCATACTTCCGGAAAAGCAGCATTGGTATAAAGAGCTTCCATTCTGGCTTTGCGCTTTTCTCCTATTTGAGCCAGTTCATGATAGAGTCTTTGCTTTTCCGGATCACTTGTAAAAGTCGCCAGGCTGGAATAGGTTTTGACAGCCTCTTCTTCTTTTTTCATAGCCAGGGCAATTGCATCAAGCGGCTTCATGTCTGTTGATAAGCGGGGTGAATCAACTGTTTCGGAGACTTTGAAATCCGGAGCTCCGTTGAAGTCAAAATCGTAGACCTCGTTTGCTTTTAGTTCTTCCAATTGTTCCTTGCTTAGAGATTGTTCGCTGGCAAATTCGGCAAAGAGCTGTTTGACTGCGGGCTCTGTTACTTTTTCTGCTGCATTACGATAAAACTCGTAGGCTTCTTTCTCCAACTCAATAGTCTGTTCCATTATTTTATCAAACTCTCTATTATCCATTATTTCAACTCCTGACACTGATTACTTGGAATAGTGATATAAAATTCTAAACATATTATTTACCAAAGAAATAATAAATATTTTATAATTACGGTACTGTTGTCAACATTGCGAAAAACTACTCTCAATTGATCAATCTGGGCCGGATTTAACGCATAGACAAGCGGCACGGATCTTAGGAATATCGGTCAACCTAATATTTAAAGCCTAAAGGAAGCAAGAGGACCGTCCCTAAGCTTCCACAGATGCCTCATTTATAAATTTCACCCGAGAGATATCTTTTAATTCACTCATTAATTGAAATAAAGCCCCATCTTTGTTTTTGGCTTCAATCATGACATCAAAATCCTGGTTAACTTTCTTTGCCTTCTCCAAAAAATCCAGGAAAAAGAGCAAATCAATGTTGTCGGCATGATTCCTGAAATGCTTCTGGTCTCTGGGGCTTGAGAGGTGTATTTTAGGGGGGATGGGTTCATCCTTCCAGGTATCAAATATAGCCGGTAAATAATCTTCTATATCATCATTATAGTTATTGCACCAGTGATGATGGATATCCAGTACCATGGGGATTTTTAATTCCTGGCATATTTTAAGCACATCTCTGCTGGTATAGATTTTATCGTCATTTTCCAGTATTATTCTATTTTTTAAATGTAAAGGAAGCTTATGGTGGTTATTGATGAATCTTTCCATGGAAAGGTCTTTATCCTCATACCTTCCGCCTACATGAATAACCAGTTTGGTAGACGAGTCCAGGCCCATAGCTTTAAATATTTGATGATGGTATTCCAAATCTTTGATGGATGCGGTGAGAATTTCCTCCTTGGGTGAATTGAGCAGGGTAAAATGCTCTGGATGCGCACTGAGCCTGAACTTGTTTTCCCTGGCATAATCACCTAAAGACTTCAGCTCATAGGCCAGTTCACTTGCCCAATCCCAGTTTTGGGCTATGGGGTGTGTTGCCAGGGGAATTAGTTTGGAAGTCAAACGGAATACCGTTATATCATGAGATTTATTGTGGAAAAAGAGCCTTTGAATGTTATTCAGATTGGTTTTGGCCAGTGACCTTAACTTAATTATTCTTAATTTTTCATCTGCGATCCTGGATAAATTCTTTACGGTAATAGTCTTTGACGGAGAACAATCCTGTAAAATCGTGGACATGGCTACATAACCAAAGTTTATCCTCATAAATATCACCTGCTCTGTTGGAATATGGCTTCAGGGGAAAAGATCGATCCTGAAACCGCACTGTGATCAAACAGCCCTACTTTTTTCCTGAACTTACTTTTCCCTTAACGAAATTTTTTACTTAAGAGTTTTATATAATTCAACAAATCCAGGATCTCATTCTAAAGCACCGGCCAAATGACATTAATAGCAGGCAAAGGGGGACATTCAATGGGATAGTCCCCCTTTTAAGGAATATTAAGATCCTTCGGCTTTGCCTCAGGATGACATTGTCCAAATACCTGCTTAAATAATGATATGAATAAGCTGCTAATTATGCAAACTATCTGCTTTTATAACTTACACAATGAGAAAGTTAAAAAAATTCTTGACAAATTAAACAGACAATGATTATCATGAGTGTACTATATAAAATAGTACACATAATACACATGGAATTGACATAGAATGAAGAGGCAAAGCATTCCACAGGATTCAGCAGCAAATAGAGTATAGTTTTCTAGAAATGCTAAGGGGGAGGATGGTATGTGGTTTGATGTTGATCCCCGGTCCAGTGTAGCTATCTACCGGCAATTGGTGGACGGTGTGAAAGAAGCTGTTGCCCGGGGTATTTTGGAGACCGGTGAAAAGCTGCCTTCAGTCAGGGAACTGGCAGCTCAAGTCACCATCAATCCCAATACCATTGCCAAGGCCTATCAGGAACTGGAGCGGGAAGGGATTATTGAGACCTTGAGGGGACGGGGGACCTTTGTGGCGGCCCACAAACCGCAGAAGAATCTGGAGGAAAAAGAAAAGGCCATTAAATCTATGCTGGAAAAGATAATGGTGGAGGCTTATTATTTGCAGCTTGATGAAAAAACGCTGCTTGCTTTAATGGAAAAAACGGTACAAAACTGGTATCGAAACAGGGAGGGGGTGTAGAAATGCAAAACTGGGCGATAGAGATACAGAATCTCAGCAAGATTTTTGGGAGAAAAAAAGTGGCGCTGGATGATATCGATTTAGCGGTCCCGGAAGGGAGCGTATTCGGTTTAATGGGTCCCAATGGCGCGGGGAAGAGTACTCTGATAAAAATATTGATGGGCATTATTTTCCCCAGTTCAGGAACAGCCGCTCTTTTAGGAAGGGATATCAGTAATCCTTCGGGGGAGTTGCGCCAGGATATAGCCTATGTACCGGAAGTGCAGAATTTCTATCCCTCTTTTTATGTTGAAGACATTCTGGGGTACTGTCAGCGGGTTTATCCCAACTGGGACAAAAAAAGGTGTAAAACTCTATTAAAAGCCTTTGATTTACCGATCGAAGATCGGGTGAGGGAACTTTCCAAGGGAATGAAAACCCGCCTGGCCCAT
Source organism: Syntrophomonadaceae bacterium (assembly GCA_018432955.1). Classification (GTDB taxonomy): domain Bacteria; phylum Bacillota; class Syntrophomonadia; order Syntrophomonadales; family Syntrophomonadaceae; genus SV3-B162. Next base: position 4,964 of record JAHDSE010000040.1, on the reverse strand, counting down.
ATTATTGCTCTTTCTATAAGGCCCAGGCTGGTGATATTGGATGAACCCGGCAGTGGTCTGGACGCGGTGATCAAACAGGAATTCATGCGCTTGTATATGCAGGAGGCGGCTTCCGGTGCCGGCATTTTTTTCTCCACTCATAACCTGCATGAACTGGAGAGGATGGCTGATCAGGTAGCTGTAATCATGAAAGGGAAGCTGCTTTTTCAGCGTTCATTGGATGAATGGAAAGCCAACAGCCGTAAAATCCAGGCTATTTTTCCTGAAGGTTTGCCGGAAGAAATAAAGGATTTACCAGGACTATTAAGGGTGGAAACTCAGGGTAAGGTATATTCAATTGTGTTGGGAGACCATTTTACAGAAAACCTGGAAAGAATAAAGGCTTTAAAACCGCAATATATGGATACCCTGGATATCAGTCTGGAAGATCTATTCGTTTATACCATGAAAAAGGAGGGCTACAGCCATGAAATTGCTTTACTGGAATAAAGCTCTAGCCTGGAAAGAATGGCGGCAGAACAGTCTGCGCTTTTGGGGGCTTTTTATTATTATGAGTCTTACCCCGGTTTTTTCGGCAATTTTTACTTTGGCTTTAGGAGCTTTGTATCCAGAAGCCTGGTTTAATGGCGGGGCTTACCATGCCAATACCTGGTCAGAGGGAATAGCCCTGATGGTAAACAGCGGTGATAATTGGATTATGCGGACTCTGGTACCTATCTTAATCATGGTATTGGCTGTATTAATTGTGGCGGAGGAAAGGAGCAATAATTCCTTGGAGTTTTTGCTGGCTACTCCAGTTAGCAGGAGGGAGGTCCTGAGTACAAAATTCTTGCTGGGAGCAGGTGTCATAACAGCGATAATGGTTTTTGAATTCTTGTTTATGCTTGGCTTAAATATCTGCTTACCTGCTAAATATTCTATAGGGGCTGCCGGGGAATGGTTCCTGCTGACCACTTCCGTTTATCTGGCGATATTTGCCCTGGCTCTTTTGGCCGCCAGCATTACGGGGAACTTTCGCACAGCACTGTTTGCTGCTATAATATTTATCTATTTTCCCCGTATATTGGCAGAAATTCTGGGAGAACTGTTTGCGGCCTTTGACCTTTATCCCGGAATGTTTTTAATCCCATACCGGGAGACCCTGGCCTTTTGGGCCAATCATCTGACTTTGCCCTATTATTTGGATCACTATTGTTATGGACAGTTGAATGTCTGGGCGGTTCTGCTCATAATTCTGGCGGCGATAATATTTTATCGACTAGCCATAAGATTTTTTGAACATAACCAGCAGGAAAGGAACGGGCAGGCTTTAATGCTGGCTAATTCTGCCCAAATCTTAAAAGTAGGGACTTCGATTTTACTGGCTGCCTTAAGTGCCATTATTCTGGCTGGTATTTTGCAAATAAAGGGATGGCCGATTTTACTATTCTTTGTTCTGGTATATTTTCTGGTATCCGCATTGTTTGCTTTTGTATACCGTTACGGAGATAATACATAATAGGATGAGGCTGCTGGGCCGATTAAATCATTTTTGAATTATTTTCTCATCTCTTGTAATGGGTTTACTGATGTCCCAGTGTCCTGCCAGGGTCTCATATATTTCGCCTTCTATAAGTATCTGTATTTCATCTATGGAATCCAATTCAGTAAGACTATTGACTATGGAAATAAGGGTCATAGTCTCTCCGCTGCTGCCTCCCGGGTGATTTTCCCTGAATTCCTTATTGAAGTCCAGATAAGCGACCCTATCTTCAATCTTAAGAGAGAGAAGCCTGGTACCTTGAGGTATAGTAGGGCTAAGGTCTTTATTCTGGGGGCCGGTTATAAGTTCCGTAACTACAGCGTCAGCAATTGGAGAATCCTTTTCAATTTCAATGATGCGTTTTTCCGGAACAAGGAACATAGCCTGAGAGTCGCCAAAATATAAGGTTATTTCTTGTTCTATGAATTGTTTATTATCAGGCTCACTAATATTTGGCGGTTCTTGCTTGTCTGATGGATTAAAAGCAAATACAGCTGCAGCAATGAGTACCAGAACAATAAGTGATGCCAGAATTTTACCCCTATTCATATCTTACCCTTCCTTTCTGAATATTTATCTATCGTCTATTAATACGAAAACTCTATTCTAATATTACACTAAAAATGGTGAATCTAATAATATTAATCTTACTTGAAGCTCAATCAGAGTATTTGCGGTAATCTGCATATTTATAAATAGGCTGTCTACAGGGCTTGTTACTTAGCAGGTATAAGCACCTGGGATCATGGTGATAATTTCTAATAAAATAAAGCTTGTGGATGTGCATATAAATGAACAGATTTTTCAAGAGAATAAAGCCGGGCAATGTGAATTTGCAGCAAAGTAATGGCTCATATTTGCCAGACCGCAGGCAAAAAGGAGTTAATGCTATGGAAGATCTGCTTAAAAATCTCACTGCAACCTTGATTTCTCGCTTGGATGACATTGAAAAGGAAACAAATTTTGACTATCTCCTGAAAACCGGGCAGGATGACATTTACAGTGAGGCAGTAGTACTTTTTGAAGAAATGCAAAAATTAAAGAACCGTTTACAAAGCCTTTAGCTGTCTTTGTTTTATACTATCCAGGCCGCTGCAATTCCAGATTTTCTTGGCCTCGGGGCCGGGACTTGCTATAATGGTGCTATCTGGAATGAGGAGGGGCTTGGGTGTTTGATCTTATAACTGGACCACCACTATTAATAGACTGTCTGCAAACAGCCGGGAACAGTGTTTTGCAGAATTTATCCAGGGATCTTTTCCTTAATGTGGGGCTACATTACGAGAACAGCGATAGATTCTGGGAAAAAGTTGAATTATACCATGTGGAAGGACTCAAAGGGAAAAGAGAAGAGTTTTGTGAAGAAAACCAGCATCTGGATCTGGACATAGTATCTCATTTTGGCACTAATACCCCATCTGCCGATAAGTATTTACTCCATTATGCCTCTGGATGGAATCGTAATCAGCATAATATCCCTATTATCCTGGTGCACGGTGCCGGGCTGGATGCGACTTCATATACCGATCTTTTTGCTATGGGCTTCGAAGGTCTGCAGCAACAGTTAACCGAATTAGGTTATCGCGTATTCGCCGTGACTTTTTCCCATTCTCACGGGGATAATTATTTTCAGGCTGAACAGTTGGCAGATGCGATATCGCGTGTCAGGGAAGTTACCGGGGAAAAACAAGTCGATCTGATAGCGCACAGTAAAGGGGGCATTGCGGCCCGAATTTACCTGTCCAATATGGCAAACACCGCGTTTCGCCATGATGTGAGGCGATATATTATGCTGGGTGTACCTAATATGGGATTGGACTTCTCCTTTCGCAACCCGCTTTTCAATTACCTGCTATATGTATCCGGTTCCAATGGAGCAATGTCATGGGATAAAATACTGTCGTTGGGAACAATGGTCGATACCAGCAAACGCAGCATTTATAGCGGGGGCTGCTTTCCCGGGCAAAAGCAGATGCTATATCGCTGGGATGATAAATATGAGCTGGATGTAATGCAGCAGGACTGGTGGACTACTTATTATGGAGGCTGGGGCTTTGTCAGTCATTCCTATGGCATTGAGCAGGCTATAGAAGAAGGGGGAAACCTGATAGAGAAGTTGGATAAAAAGGGTCTGGAAGCAGGCATCGAGTTTTCTCTTATGGCTGGAGACAATCATATTTTCAATGCTGTTCCGGGTGAGGATTCCGCTCCCAGTGATGGTATAGTTTTTGTGGATAGTGCCCTGTATTCCGAAAGTTTGGAGAAACGGGGCGCGGTTTTACGGGACAAGACTGTACTGCCGGTCAACCATATGGAATTACTGTTTTCCAGGAGGGTATGCCGCTGGATTGATAAACAGCTGCGGGAGTAAAAGCTTTAGCAAGTTGACATGTTAAAAGAGCTTTGCTAATATCAAGTTGTAAATTAATACAGGCAAGAAACGCGAAAGTGTGTCTAGGGTTCCGCATGGTTCTTCATTGGCTGGTCCGAGTGACACAGGTGCTTATTAAAGCACTACACCGTATAGGGATAAAAGCCCAGGCGGATAGGTTTCGGTTACGAAACTGACCGCCCGGGTTTTTTGTTTAAACGCAGAATTAATAGGAAAACAGATATTAAATAGACGATGATTTTATTGTTAACGCAAGGGGTAAGGGGTGAGGAGTAATACCCTAAACACTAAGCGATTTTCGGGGGGCTTGTGCCCTTGGGGTACATATCAGGGAATACAAGCTTAGTTTTTGATATCTACAAAACCAGGATTTTTTCAGGAAATGCATTATTATCCCTGCAACTAAGCAAAAATACTAATAGATTGATAAATGAAGCTTTAGGAAAGGAGTGTATTTTGTGCCTGAGATAGGAATTATTATGGGAAGTGATTCTGACCTGGCCATAATGAAAGAGGCTGGCGATATATTGGAGGAATTTGGCGTTGATTACGAATATACTATTTGCTCGGCTCATCGTCTGCCGAATGAGACTGCTGAATATGCTTCCCAGGCTACAGAGAGAGGAATAAAAACAATAATCGCCGGTGCCGGGGGTGCCGCGCACCTGCCGGGAGTTATCGCTGCCTATACCATTCTTCCGGTTATCGGAGTTCCCATTAAATCCAGTACATTATCCGGGGTGGATTCCCTTTACTCCATAGTGCAGATGCCCCGGGGTATACCGGTGGCAACGGTTGCTATTAACGGAAGTGCCAATGCCGCTTTGCTGGCTCTGGAGATAATGGCTTTGCAGGATGAGAGAATACGTCAGCGTTTGCTTGATTATAGAAAAGATATGGCAGAGAGTGTTCTCAAAAAGGATAAAAAACTGAAAGAGATAGGAGCTGTAAACTATCTTAAGTGAGAGTTTTGCACAATTAGGTTTTTGATGTTGGTGTCATCCTGAACGAAGTGAAGGATCTCATCGCAGATCATGCTGCGAACACTGT
>JAHDSE010000108.1 GCA_018432955.1 Syntrophomonadaceae bacterium | reverse complement strand
TATTATCAACATCAAGTCTCTCTTTTTTTTTTTTTTTTGTAATACATTCTGCTTGTTTTTTCTGGTTCAACAATACCTCGACCTGGTAATTCAAGGCCTCCTGCGGCTTGCATTCTTCTCCATTGGGGCCGAAACATATCAGCATAGGGCTGAGTTTAATTTTTTGAACTCCGGTCAGAGACATCAGCTCCATCTCGCCGATGTTTTTGTCGAGACTTATTTTCTGTACCCAACCTTCGATTATCCTCGATTCCTCAATTATGACCCAGTTTTGTTCCATCAGGCTTTTTAACAGAGCCGCCGCAGCTTCACCGCGTTTCATTCCGTTTTGCGGGCGGAATGTTCCATCTCCATAACCTTTCATGATTCCAGCATTGGATACTGCCGCAATGTATGGCAGATAATCAAGCGCAGTTCTTCCTGAATCAGAAAAGCTATTTGCGCTGGAGTCATCAGCAAGCGGCAACTGCAGCAGACGAGCAATCAAGGAAGCCACCTGGGCCCGATTGGCCGGTGCCGTGGGATTAAATGCAGACAGCCAGATATCCGGCAATAAATCATTTTGCACCGCACTATCCATGTAAGCTTGCCCCCAGGGAACAAGCGGTACTTTTTTATTGGACAAAGCTAATTCCGGTCTTGCTTTCTTCTTTGCCGTTGTTTCATTATCATAACCGCAAGCCCGCATAAACAATACCAGCGCCTCCATTTGGCTTATTTCCTTCTCTGGTTTGAAGGTGTTATCAGGGTAGCCTTTTATAAAATCAAGGGAAGAGGCACGAGTTACAGCCTGCCTGGCCCAATGGCCTTTAATGTCATCATAAGCCAGGACCGGTTCTACTCCTGCAGCAGTGAAAACAAACAATAATGTCACGAGCAAGACCATAGTCAACTTTAATTTAATCTTTTTCCCGGAGTTCTTCATAAGACACCTCGCTTTGATTGGCTGTTCGCCAACAAGTATTTAACTTCCATTATAGTTATCGATTATCTTGTAAATGCTGCCCTTTTGTGTGGCAACATAAATAAAATCGTCCGGCCCCGCCAAAGGAGCCCTTATAACCGCACTGTCCAAGTCCCGGTGCCAGGCCATGCGTCCTGAATTGTTCAAGGCATAAAGCTTGTTTTCACTGCTGCCGGCATAAATCCGCCGGCCATCCCTGCCTGTAGCTGGCGGTGAAACCACTTCCAACAAAGGCGTTTCCCATATGCTTTTTCCATTGGCAGCTTCAAAAGCCCAAACCTTGTTGCTGCCGGTGGCATAAACGGTATCAGCAGATAATGCCGGTGCAGTCAATTCGTTGGATGTTTTTATTGAGTTCTCCCATAACGGAGAACTGCCGTTCTTGTTATTAAAACAATAGATTTTGGCGGAGTTCAGTTTTGATTTCGATTGCCCGCCGGAACTCTTCTTAAAGTTTACACTGGCATAAAGTCGGCCGTTGCCATCAGGCAAGAGATAAGCCGAATTAATATTACCCAGCCAATATTTCCAGAGGTATTCTCCCCTGCTGTTTATTGCTGCCAACTTGTATTTGCCGCTCTTTTCTCCATAAACCACATAGAAAGCATCGTCGTCAGATGCACAGGCCATGAATGTTCGGGGAACGACCACCTTACTGGCCTTGCCATCGGATGATTCCCACGGTGATAGCATCCAGGCATAGTGCCCCACCGTATCTACGGCATACAATGCGTCAGGCAAAGGAAGGTACAAAATATTTGCCGGACCGCTGGCAAGCAAAGGCGACTTAAGCCCTTTGGCATCTGCGAAAACCGAAAAGTCCCACCCTGCAGCTCCATTAAGCTTGGTCTCCTGTACACCAGCCCCACAGGCTGCAAAAATAGAACCATTAGCTGTCGGCATCAGGCTCCCCAATGAAGCTCTGCTCTTAATTTCCCACAGCACTTTCCCCGCCGGATTAACACAGGCTACTTTTTTTCCCAGGGGCAGCAGCAGGTTTCCATTCGGAGCAAAGATAATATCACCGCTCAGCCTTCCCATGCCGGAGAGTTTCCAGATAATCTGGGAAGGCTGACTGGAATCATTATTGTCAAAAAAGCGATCCAATTGGGCAGCTTCAGCTTCAGGCTGGACTAAAAGAAATGCCACCAACAAAACTATAAATAGCTTCTTCATATTTATCTCTCCTTTCACATACAAAAGCTGACACAATTTCTTGAATTATACCATATTTGGTCTTCATTGCATAAAATCAGCTTCGAGCTTGAGCTTGCTGTATATTAAAGGAAGTAGAGAAAAACAATCAGGAAGCAATCTTATTGAATCCATAATTCTGTTAAAGAAAAAGCAATAGTATAGATAGAGCCCATCCAGATAAGCGAACCCCAGAATGAAATCCACATAAACCTGCTCAGCTTGAAAGGAGTCATCCCCATTATTACCGGAAGAACCTGGCGAACCCCCGGAATAAAATAGGAAATTATTATAGATATCGGTCCATATTTTTCTATAAAATGATTGCTTTTGTCTATTTGTTTTCCTATACGCACAGATTTTTCATTTAACACTATTTTTTTCAACATCTCTGAAAAACGTCCGATAAAAAAGAATACAAAATAACTAATATAATTAGCAAATACCAGGACCAGAAAAGCGAGTATCGGGTTAATCACACCATTACCAGACATGATTGCCATCGTTATTACTACAGTTTCTTTATTAATTGGTGCTGCAGCCAATGTAAAAGTCAAGGTAAAAAACAACACTAAAATATGAGCCTCTTCTATTAAATTTTGTAGATACAGCATGAGATTCTGTTCCATAAATAACTCCTTAAGCAAAGATTGCGTTTAATATCCTTGCTATGGCTAAGGCATCACTGTCGTTCTTCCCTATTATATTTCAAAACAGTGCTCACTGTCGTTGTCCATTTTGACCCGGTATTCTTATAAATAAAAAAGGCTTCCCCTGGGCATCTCCCCGGGGAAACCTTGCTGTTATTTTATGGATTCTTAAGAGCCATGTTTTCAGGTGAGTTTATGAAAACATTAAGAAACAAGACCTGGGGGAAGACATGGACATATTCATTCCCTCCTTTTGAACAAAGCAAAAATTCCAATTATATCTGGCTAAAGTACCTTGCTTACAAGCTATGTATTTTTAATTATACTAAGCACACTGAATAAAGGCAAGAAGGGGACAAGGGGGAAGACTTCTTCTCCATCGGACAATTATAAAATTTCTCTAAAAATACCTGTGTCTATCTGCTTTAAAACATATAGAATTATCTGCCGGGAAAAAATTGATGGATATCGCAAATGCATGATATAATCAGAAAAAGGTGGAATTAGTGTTTAATCCAAGAGGAGAACTCCGATGAAAGTAATGACTAAAGACCCCAATATTATAAGGCGAGCTGGTATTGAATCTCTCCGTAAGGGACTTGGCCCCTTGGTATGACTTATTTCTTACGCCTGTATGATATGGGAGAAGGAAACTATACAAAGGAACGCAAAGAACTGTTAAAAGATATTAGCCTTGAAGATATTAAGCGTGAATTAGAGTAAATCTGGGGTCTGTTTTTGTGACATCTATAACAACACCCCTGCTTAAGCTTAAGCAGGGTGTTGTTCATACTCTTGTTAACACATTTTCCGAAACGTACAGGTTGCGTCGTAAAAACTCAACCGGTGCATAAAGCATCAGATATATCCTGGCCTTTCCCTTTACATAATCAGGAAACCATGGCTCGCGCAAAAAGTATTCTTCTTTTAAAATCCACGGCGGATATTGTAAAGAATAATCATTACAAAGCTTCTCCAGCATAGCAGCCACGTAAGCATAGTTCTCCCGGGGAATGACAATATTATAAGAAGGTTCTTCTTTCATACTGTCCTGTCGTTCCTCCTGACAGGCATGATAAAAGAAATCCAGGTAGTTTGAAATATTCAACTCAATATCATCTCCGGGAGAAATATTAAAAATGTCTTTTACCCGCATATCTTAATCACCCAATTCATCTAATAAATACTCCCTGACTTCGCCTCTTATCTGGTTCAAATCAAAAAACTTCTCTATGATATTAATTGCCTGTGAAAACTTGCTTATTCCCAGATATTTGATGAGAAAGCGAATATCCTCAATATCTTTAGATTTCCCAAAACGAGCCGAATAACACTTCAAAGCAAACATATACTCAGCACTTGGCACGAAGAGTTTTAAATTGCTCCAACTTTTAAATAAACGGTTCTGAGCAGTTTCCGGCCTGAACAGCTTAATTTCATCATTGAACCAATCATCATTAAGCTTATATTCTTGTGCAATTTCTGCCGCTATTTCTTTAAGTGTGGATTCAGGCTCAAAAAGAGCATCTATATCCCTGGTATTATCACGCGAATTAAATACCAAACACATGACTGCCCCACCATATACATTAATATAGGCAGACACATTTTTTTCTATAAGCTTCTCATTCATAATGTCAAAGTAAAGCAAAATTTCATTCCTGTTCATAAATTAATCACATCACTTAAAACAAATATAGTAACCAGCATAATTTACCTCTTCCCTGGCATTGCATATATCCAGTCTGCTCCCTGCTCATTCCCGGCATGATAAATCCACATCTTTTTTGTTTTATCTTAGCATCTTCAATACTTATTTGCCAGCAAAAGAATCATTTCGCCTATACAGAAACTCTATCTTCTTGTCTGGCGAAGCATAAAAAACATCGCCCCTGCTTAAACTTAAGCAGGGGCAATGATAAATCAAGAAAAACGTCTCTGAGTTATTGAAAATTGGATTGATGAACCACACTTTTTTCATAAAGCACCTCTGGGTCAATATCAGCTTGATTACTCCACTCTATGCTGTCAAAACTCACTCGTACCGATCTGAACATTTTCTCATCTCTCAATTCTTTAAAAATTCCTTTGTTCAGGTAGGGTTTCATATCAAATATTCTCTTTTCCCCATTTTCAAAGGTTAAGAGCAGTTGAGAGTCCTTTAATGGCTTTACATTAACGATGGACAAATACAAGGATTATCACCCCTATCTCAAAGGTTCTATTTTAAACGGAAGTTCGTTATTCATTGCCAATATTTTCTGTTTTTTCTTAAAAGTTAAAGCGAGCCCCATCGATAACACAGCCATTATACTCAGCACCAGAACCGTTAGATATATTTCCTCAATACCCAAATTCTTAACAGTTAGCATTCGAAATCCCTCCAGCATCCAGGTCGAGGGCAAGAAGCGGGCAATTCCATTTAAAAAACCCGGAATATGGGTTGCCGGCCAGGTATATCCCGAAATCAGGAAAAACGGCACAGACAACAGCATTATATAACGAGTAACCTGTAAAGAATCCGGTGCGTGAACCGAAATAAAGAAACCGGTGAAAGTAATAATGATGCCAAAAAGTAATCCCAATAAAATAATTAATAATACACTCCCCTGGAATTTCACCTGAACAAAGCAGTTGGCTATCCATAACAAAAAAACATAATTACAAAAACTCATGATAAAATAAGGCATACACTTACCCATTCCTATCTTCCAGGCAGGAATCGTCGCAGCCAGATACTGCAACCAGGAATTTCGTTCCTTCTCCCTGGTAACGGTTAACCCGACACTTAGAAGACCCAGTTGATGAATAATCATTATTACCAGGCCCATAAAAAGAAAATTAGCGTAACTGAACGTAGGATTATACCAAACAGCCTTATTGCAGTCTATGGTATTCATAACATTCTGTATTTCATGCTTATTAAGCCCTGATCCCATCAAAAAGGCAGCCGTATGGTCAATATTGAACTCATTTATAACTTCCAGCGAATTCTTTCGTATATTGTATCCCCAGATTAAGTTAGACCCATCATACACAGTTAAAATTTCAGTCTGTTGGTTGCGGCTCAGTTTTTTAGAAAAATCTTCCGGAATAACTATTCCAGCCCGAATCTTACCTGTTCTCATACCTTCTTTTAATTCTTCATAACTATCTATTCCCTCAATTATTTTAAAATTGGGATCATTTCTGTAGGCTGCTGCTAGCTCTCGGCTAATCTCAGAATTATCCCGATTAACAATCGCCAGAGGGATATCGGTCAAAACCCCTGAAAAATATACCGCCCCGAATATAGCTGTATAAGCCACAGGGGCAATAAATACAAGTAAAAAAAGAATAGGGTCCTTTAATATATGCAGAACTTCATAATAAGCAATTTTAATAATCTGTTTCAAACTAATCTTCCCTCTCCATTAGACACTGAAAATTTTTCTTTAAAAATACCTGTGTCTATCTGCGCTTAATAACTGAATAGCCATACTCATAGCGTAGCATATGACCGCTATACCAATTAAAGCCCCAAAATATGGGGCTATGAAATTCCATGCCGGATTTTTAAAGGTCAGATAATTCAAGCCCTGGAAAAACCATGTCTGTGGGAATATCCACACCAGGGGCTGCAAAACTTGAGGCATAGCCTCAAGCGGCCAGGTATAACCGCTGAAAACAAATGAAGGTATAGCAATCATCATACCAAATCTACTGGCATCAACAGCATTGGACGCTATACTTGACATCAGGGTACCAACACTGTGTATCGCTATCGCAAAAAGCAAGGTAAAAAAAAGCAATATCCCGAAATCACACCTCAATGGCAGCTTAAATACCAGAAAAGCCAAAAAGTACAGCGGTAATACCAGCAGCATAAAAATAAAAATATGCACAACTGATTTACTGCCGAAAAACTTAAATCTCTTTACTCCGGAAGCCTTAATCTGTAACCAGCTTCTCATACCGGTTTCCCCGATAACATTCATACATGATGCCAGTGTACAACACTGCTGCCACATATTTAACGCCAAGGCTAAAACCAGAAAATAGGCATAATTTAAAGTAGGATTAAACCAGGATTCCTCTTTAAAACTTATAGTTTGATAAGCCTGTCTGGCCTGATCCGGCTGCATACCACCAGCTATCAGGGTCTTAATACCCGCTTCAGCACTCAAAGTACCTGTCACCTGCAGGAGTGCGGTACTGGCATTAGTTGAATAGACCATATTACTGCCATCAATAATCATTAAAACCCTAGTTTGACGCTTCAGATTAAGATCCTTCCCGAAATTCTCAGGAATCACAACACCTACAACGGTTTCCCCCTTTTCAATTAAGTCATTAAGTTCCTGATAAGTAGAAGGATACGCGCTAATTTTCAGATTTTCAGCCGCTTCCATTTTATTTATTAGCTCCCTGCTGCTGTTGCTGTGGTCCAGATCAACAATAGCCGTAGGAATATCTCTTAAGCTCTGGGCACTATAGATTCCGAAAAATAAAAAAAGGCCTAAAAGCGGTGCAATTAACATAATCTTTTGCAAACCCTTGTCACGCCACATATAATAAAATTCACGACGCATAATAGAAAAAACGAGTTTATCCATCTTCTTCACCACTATTATTTCTATAGGAATTGATTAGCTTTTCCCATCTTTCCAAAGCTGCCCGTGGTTCATAAAAACTTATCCGCCCATTATCCAGCCATCCGACTTTACTCATATATTCTGAAATTTCCATATTGCTAAAACCATACACACACGCGCCACCACTGGCTAAAAAATCCCGCATTTTCCTTATGATTATGTGCCGGGAATAAAGATCAATATCCTTTATCAATTCATCCACAATCAACAGCCGGGGTGAATTAAGCATAGCACAAGCCATTGATAATCGCTGATAAACCCCGGCATCCAGACTGCTTGCAGCCTCCCCCAGGTAATCATTAAGCTCAAAGTTCTCTATAAGTTCTTTAATCTTTTCTTTTTCAGCACTCTTCAAGCTGGCAATGAATTCAAGATTTTCAAAGGTATTCAAATCCCGAAAAAGGCTGTTAACCTGGGTAACTAAACCGATAGATTTTTTATATTTATCCGTCTTATTTATATCAAAGCCCATTATTTTGACTTCTCCGGCGGTAAACCTGTCCAGTCCGGCCAGTATATGTAATAAGGTCGTTTTTCCCGATGCTCTCAAACCAAAAATCCCTATACAATCCCCCGGAAAGACCTTAAAGGTCACTCCATTTATTATAGTTCTTTTTCTAAAATCCTTTTTTAAATCGAGAACATCCAGTACTTCGCCAGTCTCCTGCATTCCCATTACTTTTTCTCCTCTTCAATAAGGCTAACCGTGGCGGTCATGCCGGTCTTCAATTCCAGGAATTCATTGGGAAGATCTATTTTAACTTCGAAACTACGAATATCATGATTATATTGTTCATTTACTGCTTTATGAACCGCAAACTCTCCCGCATCGTTTATCCATACTACCTTACCCCTGAAAACCTTTTCCGGATAAGCCTCTACCTTTACCATAGCTTCTTGATTCAAGCGCACCCGGCCGATCTTTTTTTCATCAATAAATACTTTTACATAGCTATGTTCAAGATCGGTAATTTCAAAAACCGGTGTACCGGCATTGAGCATCTCTCCTTCTTCCAGCATCTTGGCGGTAATATAGCCCGATATAGGTGAATAAAGATGGGTATTATCCAAATAGGCTTGAGCTTCCTGAACAGCTCCTTCAGCCTGTTTGCTTTGCCCTATCGCTGCCTCATACTGAGCCCTGGCGAGCTGTACTTTTATTTGAGCAGCCAATACCTCGTTCAGTTTACCCTGAGCAGCTTCAACTTTGCTCCGCGCCACAGCTAAATTATTGCTGGCCTCATCAAAGGTACTATCCGAAGCCGCCCCTCCCTCATATAACGTTTTAACACGCTGATACTTTTGCTGCGCATCCGTAAGACCAACTTCAGCCTGAGATACTACTGCCTGCGCCTGTTTTATAGCCGCGTCAACGCTTTGTTCTGTTAGCAGTATATTGGACCCAGCCTGCTGAGCCACCCCGGTTGCCGCGTCATAAGCGCCTTCAGCCTGAAGCAGTTTTGCCTCCATCTCCCTGCTATCCAGAACAGCTAATTCCTGACCCTTTTCTACCGCACTTCCCTCTTTCACCAAAATACTATCTATCTTACCTGGAACTTTAAAAGAGGCCATCACTGTTTTTGCCTCAATAGTACCCGTTACTGTCAGGCTATTACTTTCATTGGCCATGGCCAGCTGATGTTTATAAAAATAAGCATACAGGATAGATACTGTCCCTGTTAGCAGCATCAGTAACAAAAGCAAAACCGCTCTTGTTTTAAAATTCATTTTTGATAATAGTTTAGCAGACACTCCCAATTCCTCCCCCAAGCAATCAACACTTTATCTGACCAATATTCCATTATTTAAAACAACTTTCATTAAATCCAAAACCTTTTCCGGCTCTTTACTATGTGGTCTATCTTCTGCTGAGGAAAAGGTCAAATCCTGGAAAATAGTTTCAATAATATTTGCCAGTTCACAGCTGTCAACCGCTATGAACTTCTTCTCCTTGATTCCCCTTTCCAATATACCTGCCACCATCTGCACCCTGAGCCTTAACTTCTCATTCACCTCATTAATCCACTCCGCACTGATACTTTTGTCCATTTTACGGCGTGACCAGGATGAAAATATTTGATTATGATCCAGATAAAAATAATACAGTAGTCCCAGATAATTATTAACAGCTGACTGAACATCCGGGTTTTTCACACACTGCTTCTCCACCTCAGCACACAAGTTTTCCAGACCCTGTAATACCAGATAGCTTAATATGTGATCCTTATTCTGGAAATACTGATATAAAGTCCCTTTTCCACAGCCTACCAGCCTGGCAATATCATCTACCGTTACTGCTTCGTAGGGTTTATTGGATAACAACTCATAAGCCCCCTCCGCTATAAGCTGCTTTTTAAAAACCTTTTCCTTATCCTTGAGCGAAACCACATAGTATTCCTCCTGTCTAATCAGTATTATAATTGACCAGTCGGTTTTATATCAACATGCTAATACCATGTATATTATTTGTCAATATATTTTATCCTGAAATTCCGAAAAAATTACTGAGTCTTTTTACCATAGACCTTTGCTAAAGAGCATTTGCTATTCCTCTTCCCTTGTCTACCGGAACTAAAAAACACCCCTGCTTAATTAGCTTAAGCAGGGGTGTTGTGAAACATTCCTCTGAGCTTCACTCTGGCTTATTTTTCTTCCAGGTGAATATCCAGTACCTGGTTCAGGCCGTGCCATGCGGTGTCCACTACATAAAACTCCACTCTGTCGATTTTTACCCGGGCATCTATCAGATCGTAATTGGAACTCTTATACGTAAAATGCGAAGGATCCAGTATAATAA
Organism: Syntrophomonadaceae bacterium; assembly: GCA_018432955.1. Classification (GTDB taxonomy): domain Bacteria; phylum Bacillota; class Syntrophomonadia; order Syntrophomonadales; family Syntrophomonadaceae; genus SV3-B162. The sequence continues at coordinate 2,849 of JAHDSE010000108.1, read as the reverse complement.
TCTGGTCAAATTCTATCCAGGAGCCATTGGCATAAATAACGGCGTCAGCAGTTCCTTCCTGATACTCCCGGTCATCTTTGAAAAACACATATTCCTGTGGTTGATTGGCCAGATAACCGCTGCTGGCAGATCCGGTATCAATAGTTGTCGCATCTATACTGCTGTCATAGTCAATCCGGTCAATATCATAGATCTTGTTGTCAAAGCGTACCTTGAAACTGGAATCAAGCTCATACTGCCTGCCATCAATGCGCAAGAGGTCGCGGCTGACTACCAGCACATCATCCATATTGTAAATATTTCCACTCCAGATAATTTTCACATCTGCGGGATCGCGGTATTCGTCATTAATTAACACCCATTCATTCATACTACCTTCACCGGCATAGATGATAAATTTGGACTTGCTCATTTCTATATGATTTATATTATAGTGGATTCGATTGATAATCATTTTAGCCTTATCCGGGGAATAGCTTTTGCTGTCTGCCGTAAAATTACCCTGGGCATCGAGAATGACCTGTGACATATTGTAGCGTTTTCCTCCCAGCATAAAGTCAATGCTTTTTACCTGGGATAAATCCAGGATACTGGCACCGGTGAAAATCGCCATTATATCAGAAAGTGACATCCCTTCAAATATCACCGGGTCGGTCGCGATAAGCTGAGGAGTGGTGTCTGTAGTACTTAAATTAATTTTAGTGATATCGTAAAAATCTTTATTCAGGGCTACGGTAATCTTATCCTGCTTCAAATTATATGTATCTCCATCCAGCTCTACCCGGTATTCATCCAGTATTTCCAGGTCAGAAAGATAATCTTCACTGTTAGCAGAATTTATATAGATTTTTATATAATCAGCATTATAGCCATAACCCCCATAAGTAAAACGGTTGAACTTGCGGCAAGCGGGGGAAACCACCAGTTTATTGCCGCTAATGCTCATTTTATTGACCCCGTAACGATTGTTATTCACGATGATATCCGGATTGTCGTCAAAAGAATCGAGTTCATAACGCTGACTGCCGTTCAAGACCAAATAATCCCCCACTACTGTTAATGAAGATACTTTAATATCAGTAAAATCCACTTTAAAATAAACCGGAGTTGAATTAATGCTATAGGATTCATCTTCAATAACAACGGTATTAATATTGCCGCTACCCGTGCCTGTGTTTAACGGGGGGCTAACAGCAGAAGAATTGCCCTGCAGATCCAGGAATCGGGACAAGACCGTACTCACCTGAGCCCGGGTCATGTTCTGGAAAGGCTCGAAATTTCCATCCGGGAAGCCGGAAATCAGCCCCAGGTCATAGGCGGTCTTAATATGGTCACGATACATACTTTTTTCCACAACAGCCTGGTCGTTAAACGACAGCGAGCCGCTGTCGGGCTGTTTACCCAGAGCTCTTACCAGCATGGCCGCAGCCTGACTTCTTTTTACGCTTTCATCCGGCAACAGGCCGTTGGGGTCTTCGGAAGGAATCAAAATACCCCGCTTTACTGCCTCATTTATCTGGGCTTCAGCCCAGTGATTATTCGTATCACTATAACTGATAGTATTCGTATCCTCTGCCTGCACTCCTTTGCAGGATATCAGCACGGTAATAAACTCCGCCTTGCTCATAAAGCGATCCGGCTTAAAACTGCCATCCGGATAACCGTTTATATGGCCTGCCGCTGAAAGGCGCAGTATGTAATCCCTGGCCCAGTGATCACTAGTATCCGGGAAATTTTGCGCCGCTGCCAGGGCCGGCACCGCAAATACGATAGGCAAAACAAATGACAGGAACAAGAGCCCTATCCACAATTTTTTTCGCATTTTATAAAGCCTCCTTTTTCTGCAGGGTCACACCGGGACAATCCTTTGAGAACCCGCATGGTATTTAGCTCATTATTTGTTTTATCTTAGCATTTTTAATGCTAATTTACCAGCTAAAGAAGCATTTTATTGGCATATCCAGGAATACTTTTTGCTTGTTAAGGCAAAAGAAAACACCTCACAAATGTTTCTGGCTGTGAGATGTTTTTATTTTTTCTTATTTATGAGACAAGGAAGCTGTCCCCTAAAAGTTAATATCAAAAATTCAAGATAACTGTCTCCCTGAATTCTGACGAAGTTACCAGCTAATATTTATCATTTCTTTGTCCTTATCCCAATTCACTTTATAGCCAAAGGCTTCCGCAATATAGCGTGCCGGTAAATAAACCCTGTTATCTTTATTCAAGGGGAAAACATCCATCTCACTGCTCTGACCATTTATATCAATCATTTTGCTCCCAATAGAGACTTTCACCAATATTTTATCTTTTTTCAGACTCACAGTTTTCGAGGCGTCCTCCCACTTAATATCTTCTTCATCTACCCCCAGGGCTAAAGCCAAATAGCGAACAGGAACAAAGCTGCGGCTATTTTCGATAAACGGTTGGGCATCCATCCCCTTTAATTGGCCTTCCACTCGATAAAAATTTTCACCTATGGTAAACTCAGCTACGGGTTCTTTTTCAGTTTTCGAGAAAGTAGAAAAACTCAATCTTAAATCTTCATCGAGATTCCTGCCTAAATCGTCTTTCACTGCATTATAGGGAATTTTTAAAAAATACTTTGCATCCTTTAGCAGATTATTTTCCGGTTTAATGACCAGTGTCTTCCCCTCAATACTCTGTTGAACAGATACCGGTTTAACTAATGCATCAGTCAAACTTATTCTCTTATAAGCAAGATCCGGGTAAATATCTTTATTGAAACTTATCCCCAGGGTTTTTTCAACCGCGACATAATTATCACCGGGAACCGGGTCGCAAATCGTACTTTCCAGTTGATAAGTATCCAGGGCATATAGTTTTCC
>JAHDSE010000149.1 GCA_018432955.1 Syntrophomonadaceae bacterium | reverse complement strand
ATAACCACATCAGGGTGAAGCTCTTTTTCTATCAAGGTTACTCTTTCCTTAATTTCATTGGTAATATGGGGAATTACCTGAACTGTCTGTCCCAGGTAGTCTCCCCTTCTTTCCTTATCGAGAACCTCCTGGTATATCCTTCCTGTAGTACAATTGGCATACTGACTGAGGTTTTCGTCTACAAAGCGCTCATAATGTCCAACATCCAGATCTGTTTCTGCACCATCACTCGTCACATATACTTCACCATGCTGATAAGGACTCATAGTACCCGGATCAACATTGATATAGGGATCAAACTTCTGCAGCACTACCTTCAAGCCCCTGCTTTTCAATAATCTTCCCAGAGATGCGGCAGTAATGCCTTTTCCCAATGAAGAAACCACACCCCCGGTTATAAAAATATACTTGCTCAGCACTTTCCAGCCCCTCTCTTTCCAGACCTTATTACGTCAATTACTTCATCCGATCTTATTTATCTCTGTAAATAGTCCAATACTATTACTCCGTGCAGTCCTTGAACAGATCCTTTGTCCACTTCCAGATATGGTCTTTTAACAGTTTTGTCAAATTTCGCCGTAAATGCTTCGACAGGAGCGAGATCAAAGGAAAGATGCGGTGTATCGAAATGCATAGGAATTATTATACCCGGCTGCAGCTTTTCCACCAATTCAAAAGCCTCATCAGCATCAATGGTAAAAGTCCCTCCTACCGGAATTAATAGAATATCAACATGGCCGATCAGATCTATTTCCTCCTGCAGCAGTAAATGCCCCAGATCTCCAAGGTGCAGAATATCAAGACCTTCTGCCGATATCTTGAAAATAGTATTCTGCCCTCTGTCTGCTCCCTGTTTCTTGTCATGGAAAGAAGGAAAACCGTTTATCCTTATGCCTTCTGTTTCATATTGTCCAGTTCCTCTTATGACCCTCGGCTTACCCCTTAGAACATGGACGGCATTATGATCCCAGTGTTCATGACTGACTGTCGCTATGTCAATTTCCTGCTCGAAAGGCGGATACCCCAGCTTTTCGTCAAAAGGATCCGTGATCAGCCCCTTGCCTTCCGTTTCAATATAAAAGCAGGCATGTCCCAACCATCTAATTTTCATTAAAATCCCTCCAAAAAATGACACAGTTTCTGTTACGGCTTGCGTATCCGGTTGCTGTCAAAATACCAGTAGCCTTCACCCTGATAAATCAGGCGGTTGTCCATGTTGATACGCGTATAAATCGACGCCAGGGTGCCGGGATCTTTTTCCTTATTCATCTTATCAGCTATTTTAGACAGTAAATCATAGTAAAACATGGCTTCATTTTCCTGCAAAAGAATCTCTATAGCCCAATCTGCCTCACTTTTTTTTCCTTGTAGCATAATATCCCTCCTACATTTGTTCCGGAGCGCTTACCCCCAGTATGTCCAACGCATTTTTAACAGTTGTCCGAGTAATATGCATCAAGAGAAGCCGCGCGTCCTGCAAACTCCGGTTTTCATTAAGTACCCGATGGTGATTATAGAAACTGTGAAAAAGACCGGCCAGATCCAGTACATAACGGGCAATCCGTTGCGGAGCCAAAGTCCTGGCCGCTATAGAAATCTCCTCCGGGAAATCGGCAATCTTCCGTAAAAGAAGCAGTTCTTCATCTTCCCTCAAAACACGGCAATCTATATCATTCACCAGTGGCATTGCAATACCCGCTGCCCCTGCCTGGCGGAAAATACTACAGATACGGGCATGGGCATACTGGACATAGTAAACCGGGTTTTCCTGGCTCTTTTGCCGGGCCAGCTCCAGGTCAAAATCAAGATGACTGTCCGGGCTGCGCATTACAAAAAAGAAACGCGCGGCATCCCGGCCAACCTCTTCTATTAATTCATCAAGGGAAACGGTAGTGCCGGTCCTTTTGGACATACGCACTATATTCCCGCCCCGGTAAAGCCTGACCAGTTGCATCAATAAGACATCCAGTCTGGCCGGGTCATAACCCATAGCCTGCATAGCCCCCTTCATACGGGCTATGTGTCCATGATGATCTGCCCCCCAGACATTAATGACCCAGTCAAAGCCCCGGGCAAACTTATTTTTATGATAAGCTATATCAGCCGCAAAATAAGTAGGGAGACCATTGGCCCGAACAACTACTTCATCCTTTTCATCCCCAAAAAGGCTGGACTTAAACCACCAGGCCCCCTCATTTTCATAAATGCAGCCTTTTTCCTTTAAATATTCTATTATATTATCAACTTCGCCGGCATCGTGCAGGCTTTTTTCGCTAAACCAGACATCATAATGAATACCGAAATCCTCAAGGGTATCCCTGATATAGGCAATTTTTTCCTTAAGAGCATCCTCTACAATTATCTTTCTTCTCTCTTCCTGCGGCATCACAGCCAGGCTCTCTCCATAGCGGGAAATAATGTTTTTCACCGTATCCACCAGATCCTTGCCCGCATAGCCATTTTCCGGGAACGGCACATGATGACCGGTAAGCTGAAAATAGCGTGCCTCCAGAGAATCAGTAAATATCTCTATTTGATTACCGGCATCATTAATATAAAACTCCCTTTCCACTAAATAGCCCGCTCTTTCCAGAATATTGGCCAGGGTATCACCTATAGCTCCCCCCCGGGCATTTCCCATATGCAAATTACCTGTAGGATTTGCACTGACAAATTCCACTTGTACCTTACCCCGGCCCTGTCCATTGAAGCCGTATTTCCCTTCCAGACCATAAACCAGTTCCGGTATCTTGTATAACCATTCATTACTTAAAAAAACATTAATAAAACCCGGTCCGGCAATTTCTATTTTTTCCACATGGCTCAGTTTTTTTACATCCAGCATCTGCAGAATTGTCTCGGCGATCTGTCTGGGAGCCATACGAGCCTCCCTGGCCATGAGCATAGCTATATTGGAAGCAAAATCTCCATGACCCTTCTCCCTGGGAACTTCGATAAGAAATTCCGGAATAGTATTAAACTTTAGTTTTTCCTGCTCTTTTGCCTCTTTAAGTGCTGAAACAATTATCTCTTCCAGGTATTTTTTTATATCTTCTACGGGATTCATAGAGTCCTCCTATCTCTTTCCGGGCTTATTTCCGCGGGCCAAACCATTTAGCGAAGTAATCATCCATATCTTTATGGGCTTCCTTTTTTATTACTGTGAGCAGATCCTGGGTAGCGGCTATCTTGAAACGATAATCAGCCAGATATCTGCGCAGGACTTTGTCAATATTTTCTTCCCCCAGTTCTTTCTCCAGGCCAAACCAGAAGGCTTCTCCCCCTGAATAGGCGGTCAGATAGTAGTCACTGCTGGAATAAATATCTCTTAACTCACGGGCCAGGTTTACTTCCGGCTCTGTTCCTCTGTCCACAGGGGCTTTTCCGCCATAAGCTTCCAGGTATTTGTAGGCACTCCAATTTGCCAGGCCTTCATCCAGCCAGGGCTCCCGGAGCTGATCATTGCCTACCATTCCATACCACCACTGATGAGCAATTTCATGTGCCAGTATAAAATCACTGCGCTCCTGGTCGAAGTCCGGCTGGAGAAATTCTTCCCGCAAAAAGATAAGACCGGAATACTCCATCCCATGAAAACCCTTCATGGGAACAAAAGCCACTTTAAAGTCCTGATATGGATAAGAACCCCATTTACACGAATAATAATTCAGTATTTCCCCGGATTTTTTAATTATCCGGCTGACTGTCTCATCCCCGCCTCCCGGAAAATAAGCTTTTAAAGTCGTACTGTTGGCTTTTTCCCTTAACTCGTTGTAATCATACATTACCAGCAAACAAAAGTCACGGACATTTTTTGCTTCAACAATGTAGGTCTCCCTGCCATTATCTTCTGCTATTGTTTGAGTATTAATGCCTGTTGATGCTATATCATAAGCTTCAGGAATATTGATCCTGAGCAAATAATCAGCAGTATTAAAACAAAACGGGTCGCCAAATACTGAATTATATGAATTATGCCAGCCATCTTCATCAAGGACATTTAAAGTTGGATAAAAGTTGCCCAGCATGAATACCCCATCTTTGCTCCCATACCTGTAGGCCAGTTTGGGTATACGGGCCTGCCATTTGAGTTCTATCTTAATATCCGCCTCCGGCATAATATCCTGTTCCATAATAAGCTGCAACGATACCCCTTCAAGAAAGAATTCTACTGGTTTATCATTGACCTGGCATTCTTCCACTTCCATCCACCCCTCATTAAACCCTGCATAATACGCCTCAGCTGGAGCCGGAGTAGTTTTAGCATCACGAAAAGCATTGGGGTAGACAGTAAACCACAAGTCATTCAAAGCCTGTCCCGCTGTATTTTTTGTCTGTAGAATAGTACTTCCATAAAGAGTCCGGTCAGAAATGTCCAGATATAATCCCATCTGGTAAAGAGTAGTGTCAGTGGCCGGGAATACTGGATAAGCCATGCTGCTGTGTACAGAAGCAGTTGCCGGACTGGGATCAGGTAGTTCCTGGACAGTCGCAGCAGTTGAGAGCAGACTCCGGTACTCTTCACCCATCCAAATAAAATAGGCGGCACATATGACGCCTATAAAAAATATCAGTAAATAAATCTCCCGTTTACGCAGAGTAATCACACCTTAAGGTTTTAGAGATATTTCAATTACTAATTATACAGGATTATGCCTTCATCGTTAATCCTTTTGGAGAAAATCAAAAAATATCAGCAAGCATTACCGAGACTTCCGCCCTGCTTATGACCGGCTCGGGGTTGAACCAATTGACTTCTCCTTTTACCCATCCAAATTCCCGGACAGGAATATCTTTTATCTCTGATCCAGGACGGTATTTTTTTCACTCTGTTCCTGGGCAGCGTCAAGCCGATACATTCGTATTTCAAGATCATCCCTTCTCTGGGTTGATACCTTTCTCAGTCCATATAAATCTACTTTTTCCCCATAGGATAATCGTTGCAGTTTCCTGAAGCGATCACTCCTGTAGTCCTCAAATTCGATTTTTCTTGTCCGTATATCACGATCCGTCATTTCATCCATTTCCAGTTCGCTGTTATCAGCGTATCTGAATTTTATATCTTCAGTCCTGTAAAAATCAGAGTATGTATTCCCTGCTCTTTCCTCTGATTTCAACAAATACTCTTCATTGGCAATTTCATACTCATCATCAGCATAAGCAGATCCCAGTATTGAACAAGTCATAATCAGCATTAATAACAGTACCAGGTATGTCTTTTTTCTTTGGCACATTCCAGACATATAATCACCGACTCCTTTTTCTGCTTGGGGACATTTCCATCTAATTTGTTTAATCGTTAGCTAAGCCTTATGCTTTATCCGTTTATTGCTTTTATTTCATCAACTGCCCTCAGCAGTTGCCTCCAGCTTCCTGTCCAAGCTGCTGTCTTGGAATAACATTACTATTTCCTCCTCCAGATCTGTCAATGCTACTACTACCAGGGGATCAAAGAAACTCCCGCTCCCCTTCCTGATTTCCCTGATTGCCTGACGACATTGCAATTTCTCTTCCTCTGCACACAGCATAGTCATAGCATCAAAAACATCAGCCACCGCAATGATCCGGGCAATAAACGGTATCTCCGTCCGCTCCAGCCCATCAGGGTAACCACTGCCATCATAGCGTTCATGGTGATACTTGATCCCCTTACGGATATCCTGAAAAATCCCTGAGTCTGGAAGCATATCTGCTCCCAGAGATGGGTGATCTTCAGCACTAATCCGCAGTTCTTCCCCTGTATCTGCAGACTTTTCTTTCAGCATTTCACCTTGAACTGCTGTTTGCCCTATATCATGCATAAGAGCACTGTATTTCAAAACCTGCATCTCCTCTTCTTCCAATCCCAGTTCCCTGCCCAGAAGTATAGAAATAGCCATTACCCGCTCTGCATGTCCGCTAAACCGGGGAAGGCTGGCTTCATTAGCCCTGATTGCGGACTCCAGCAATGAATGATAAAAAATCTTCTCCTCTTCTAAAGACTGGAATCTGACTATAAGCCTGGAAGCCTGCAAAGCAATAGCTTGAGCAAGTTTCAGGTCATGCTGCTCAAAATTGCCTTTGCTGCTGTTGATTAAATAAAGTACATCGCTTTTACCTGTGTCCAGGGCTACTCCCATAAACGACTTGATATTGTCCGGTAAATCCGGGGGGATCACAGCCTTATCGCCTGCATTGACAATCAAGGGCTTCCCTTTTTCTATTATTACTTCACTCATTTCATCCCACCCCGGCCAGCAAGCCAGCCCCTCAGCAGCAAATGCTCCAGCTTCCTTTGTCCATAGAAAAACACTTTCACAATTGAGGGTTATCTTGAGCCGGATACACAATTGAGCAGTAATATCTGCTATAGATTCTGCCAGATGCAGAGCTTTGCTGGCTTCTATTATACTCCCTGCTTTATCCAGCTGTTCCCGGCGCCTATGGTTGAGGCCAATAAAAGCAGTGGCAAGCATTCCTGTTACCAGAAAAAGAATTGCCAGAACTACTACCGGCAAAAAATCAACCAGTACCAGGGAGGTCAGTAATGACGTAAATACCAGACCAGTTAATACAATTTGTTTGGAATTCATTTTCTGCCCCGCTTTCTTTGTTCTCAAGAATTCATTCTATAAGTAAATGATATTCTCCTACCTCCTATGCAAATATAATCTATAAATCTCTATCCAGTAAACATCAAGTTAAGCAGAAAATATTGGATATCATGAGCCTAACACATAATAACACCCAGCTTTCTGGTATAATATTAGAAAAAGCCAATAACTCACTTTCACAGAAACTGCGTTGCAGGGGAATTTTTTTGCGGGACCAGGGGCGGGACCAGGGGGACGGTTCTTGTGGTT
>JAHDSE010000112.1 GCA_018432955.1 Syntrophomonadaceae bacterium | reverse complement strand
TATGCACAAAACGCGTAACATTATCATTATCTGCTATATCCCGATAAACGATCTGTAAATCATAAATTTTGGCCGTGTGACTGTTACCTATGGAAACAGCTCTTCGTGTCTCCCCTTTTATTATCTGAGCTGCCCGGGCAGTGCTATCACTGATCTCAGTCCTTACATCAGCCAGTCTGCTCTTGACAAAACCGTCACACTGCATCAAGGCTGTAGGCTGTGATATGAGCAATTCCACTTCTTCCAGCCGATACCTCCGGCGAGCCATTAGATGCTGCTTGATTGGTATGGCAATCTCGCCCCTTATTTGTATTGCGGCAGCCTCTAAAGCCCGCATGGTAGAATTAATGGAACCAGCCAGCGAGTTCTCCAGAGGAACCAACGCACCTTCCACACTTTTGTTCTGTACCATGGAGAATAATTCAGGAATATTCCGGGCTATATGCAAATCAACCTCCTGGCCCCAGTATAAACAGGCCGCTTTCTCACTGAAGGTTCCCCTGGGACCCAGCACAGCATATGCCATTATCTTATCCTCCTTCCTACGGCTCTGGCCACAGGTTCAAGCTCCTTCATCATGGCACTGAACCCCTTGGGAGTAAGTGATTGTTCCCCATCAGAAAGGGCTTTTTCCGGATGAGGATGAACTTCAACCATCAACCCGTCAGCTCCTGCAGCAATTGCAGCTTTAGCCATAGGGGTTACCAGGCTTCTCACTCCCGTTCCATGACTGGGATCAACCAGCACCGGTAAATGTGACAATTCCCTGGCCATAGCTACGGCAGAAAGATCCAGGGTATTGCGAGTCCAGGGTTCTGCACTGCGTATGCCCCTTTCACATAGTATTACCTGGGGATTGCCTGCTGCCAGAATATATTCAGCAGCCAGGAGCCATTCTTCTATAGTTGCTGACAAGCCACGCTTGAGTATTACCGGCCTGGCACAGTTCCCCAGCTTGCGCAGCAGAGCGAAGTTGTGCATATTCCGGGCTCCCACCTGCAAAATATCAGCATAATCAGCGACCAGTTCAATATCCTCACTGTCCATTACTTCGGTAACTACCGGCATATTCATTTCTTCACCCACTTTGGCCAGTATCTCCAGCCCCTTTTTACCCAGTCCCTGAAAGCTGTACGGAGAAGTTCTGGGCTTGAATGCCCCTCCTCTCAACATAAGGGCTCCACTCCCCCTGACCTTGAAAGCAGTTTCTTTCATTACATCTTCACTTTCTACGGCACACGGCCCGGCTATTAGCAGCAGTCCTTTCCCTCCGATAACACAGGATTTCACCTTAATCTTTGTTCTTGTTTTTCTGTTGTCCCAGGAAACCAGCATTTCCTGTCCCTGCTTTGCCAGTAAACTTGCCATCGCAATTCCTCCTTTTTTTAGCTGGTAAAACAAAAAACCCCTCATCCCTGCAGGGACGAGAGGCATATACACCTTCCCGCGGTACCACCCAAATTGACACATTGGCCCACTCCATAAAGATACGGGAAAAAATCCAAAAAGCTTCTCATCCTCATGGGACGAGAAGCTAAACTTGCTGCCCGCGGTACCACCCAAATTGCCTAAGGCCCGCTTATCCAGAAGATACAGGATTTTTCCGATATCCCCTCCCTTTTAACGGTGGGAGTTTCCGCCACGACCTACTTGCACTTGTTTCAGCCGGGTACTCCGAAGTGAACTTCACAACGCTTCCTTATAAAGATGCTTACAGCCGATGACATCTCTTCTCTGGATAATTCCACGAAGCTACTTTACTTCTTCATAGCATTTAAACTTGGTATAAAAATATAAAATGATATTAACACAGATTTTTAGAAAAGTAAAGTACTTTTATTTTTGAATTGTGCAAAACTCTCATTATATTATTGCAGAAAAGGATTGTTCTTCCTTTCAAAGCCAATTAGTGTTGCCGGTCCATGACCAGGATAACACACCACATCATCATCATAGCACAATAGTTTTTCCTTGATGTTTGTCACCAATTGTTTATAAGAACCTCCCGGAAAATCTGTCCGGCCTATAGAGCCCTGGAAAAGCGTATCTCCCACAAAAATGATATTCCCGGTTTTAAGGCAGACACCTCCTGCACTGTGTCCGGGAGTATGAATAACCTCTAATTCCACCGTATTTCCTATCTTAATAATATCCCCTTCTTTAATAAATTCATCTGCCGGAGGACTGGTAACCCGGGAACCCATCAAAAATGAAAGATTCGACATAGTATTCACCAGCATATTACCGTCCCCTTCATGAATCAATATCTTCGCGCCAGTAGCTTCTTTAACCTCAGCATTGGCTCCGATATGATCTATATGACCATGGGTATTAATAATATAAACCGCAGTCAGGTTTTCTTTTTCCAGCAGATTTAAGATTGCCCGGGCATTACCCCCGGGATCGATTACCGCAGCCTCCCTGGTTTCTTCGCAGCCGACAATATAACAATTAACACCCATTGAACTGATTTCCAGACCTTTTAATATCATTTTTATCCCCCTTTAAAACACTTTTTCACTATCCAGCAATATCGTACAGGGCCCATCGTTTGCTATAAAAACCTGCATTTCTGCTCCGAACACTCCGGTTTTTGCCTCAAGCCCCAATCCCCGCAAATAAGCCAAGGAATAATCAAAAAGCGGCAGGGCCTTTTCAGGTAATTCAGCATCGATGAAAGACGGGCGTCTGCCTTTCCGAACATCACCATAAAGAGTGAACTGACTGACCAGTAACACCTTTCCTTTAATATCCAAAACTGAAAGATTCATTTTCCCTTCCTGGTCCGGGAATATCCTCAGATTGGCAATCTTATCCATAATGTACTCAGCTTCTTTTTGGGTATCACCTTTTTTTATGCCCAGCAGAACCATCAATCCTTTATTGATCCCCGCTATACTTTCATCATTTACCTTTACACTGCTATATATTGTCCTCTGAACAACAGCACGCAATTTATTCACCTCTGATTTCACCGGGCAGCACCCTTCTGACTTCCAAAACATCTTTAACCTTCTGAATATGTTGTATCACCGCATGCAGGCGGCTGATATCCTTTATTTCCAGCTTGACATTGATTACCGCAAAGTCATTCCTGGTAACCCTGGAAAAAACTGAATTTATCTGTATCCTGACATCAGCAATAACATTCATTACATCTGTAGTTAAACGGGACCGATCCATAGCCTTGATCTCCAGTTCCACATAGTATACCCCACAGTTATCTGCCCATTCCACCTCCAGTATCCTGTCTTTTTCATTCTCCAGATAATGGCGCATATTGGGACAATCCTCCCGGTGAACAGAAACCCCGCGTCCGCGGGTAATATAGCCCAAAACCTGATCTCCCGGAAGCGGGTTGCAACATCTGGCCAGGCGTATTGCTACATCATCAACACCTTTAATCCTGAGTGCTGTCGTTTCTTTATCCCGCTGGCCGGTAGTATTTTTGCTGTCAAAGGTCAGAATATCTTCCAGTTGGGCATCGTGAAAAAACAGTTCTTTTTGCTTGTTAATAACCTGCTTGGCTGTTATAACATTGTCTCCCAGAGCAGCCAGCAGGTCTTCTGCAGTATTAAAACTGAATCGCTTAACCACTTCCGCCAGTTTATCTTCTTTTAACAAATCCTTGGGGTTCAAGTGCTTTTTTTTCAATTCCTTTTCCAGTAAATCTCGTCCCTTTATAATGTTGGACTGGCGTTTTTCCTTATTAAACCACTGCCTTATTTTGCTTTTAGCCGAAGAAGTCTTGACAAAATTAAGCCAGCCATAAGTAGGGCCGGGAGAATTCTTGGAAGTGATTATCTCCACTATATCCCCATTATCCAGAGACAAATCCAGGGGAACGATACGGCCGTTGACTTTAGCTCCCGTACATTTGTGGCCGACCTCGGTGTGAACCCGGTAAGCAAAATCAACCGCACATGCCCCTTTGGGAAGCTCTATAACTGCTCCCTTGGGGGTAAACACAAATACATTGTCATCAAATAGATCTATCTTTAAAGATTCCATAAACTCACTGGTATCTTTTACTTCCTGCTGCCACTCCAGTATCTGCCGCAGCCAGGACAGCTTCTCATCAAATTTCTTTTCCTTGGGGTTGCTTCCCTCTTTATAACGCCAGTGGGCTGCAATTCCATATTCCGCAGTACGGTGCATATCCCAGGTGCGTATCTGCACCTCAAAGGGTTCTCCTCCTTTACCGATAAGGGTAGTATGTAAAGACTGGTACATATTAAGCTTGGGAGTGGCAATATAATCTTTGAAGCGCCCGGGAAGCGGCTTCCACATGGTATGGATAATCCCCAGGACGCCATAGCATTCTCTTACATCATCAACCAGAACCCGAATAGCAATTTTATCATAAATCTCATCAATATCCTTCATCTGTTTAAGCATCTTCTTATATATGCTGTAAATGTTTTTCGGGCGTCCTTCTATATCGGCGCAAATATCAATCTGACACAAGCCATCTCGAATCTGTTCAACCAGGTCATTAACATAGGCTTCCCTTTCCCGGCGTTTCTGTTTGAGCTTCCTGCTTATGGCGTAATACATTTCCCGGTTAAGATAGTAAAAAGCCAGGTCTTCAAGCTCCCATTTGAACTTAAATATTCCCAGACGGTGTGCCAGAGGAGCAAAAATATCCAGGGTTTCTCTGGCTATTTCTTCCTGCTTGCGTTCCCGGTGATAATTCAGGGTACGCATATTATGCAGCCTGTCAGCCAATTTGATGATTATGACCCTGATGTCCTTAGCCATGGCAATAAACATTTTTCGCAGATTTTCTGCCTGAGCATCTTCCCTGGATTTGAAATCTATTCGCGTAAGTTTGGTTACACCATCTACCAGCAAAGCTATCTCTTTATTGAATTCGTCTTCTATATCAGCCAGGCTCACCCTGGTATCCTCAATTACATCATGCAAAAGGGCAGCACAAATCGTTGCACTGTCCATTTCAATGCCGGTTAAAATCAGCGCTACTTCCAGGGGATGAATAATATAAGGCTCTCCGGAAATCCTCTTTTGATCTGAGTGAGCCTTTTGAGCAAAGCAATATGCTTTTTTTATTAATTCGATATCCGCATCTGGATCGTATTTTTTAAGTTCTTCAATTATTCTTTCATGTCCCATTTTCATCACCACTGCAGGATAGAATTCAGCTCCATTTCCATACTCCTGAAAGCTCTCTTTTCATACAAACCTTCCAGGTAGTAAGGAGAATTATTCAGATCCAGAACAGAACTCTTGATATTCATAAACTTTATTTCAATAATACTACCCTTTTTCTTAAGCTGACACAAGCCCAAATCAAGCAATACCTGAAGAGCCGGGAGCAGCTTAAAACCTTTTATTTCATGACCTGCATAAGCCTCAATTGCAGCACACAAATCATCTGTGTTTTCCCTGATGGGATTCCGACAGTCTCTGCCCTTAAAGAATGCAAACACCATTTTAATCGTCTGCAGGCCAGGATATTGCTTTTCCAAATAATTATGGTTCAGAAGATAATCATCTCTGGAAAAAAGAACCTTGAACGAAATATCTTCACTCTGCGGCAACTGCTCAATTACAGCCATATATTCATTAACCGTAAAAGGAAGATCAGCAAAAAGCACTTCCTCGATCGGGCTCTTTTCAGAAGCAAAACCCCGCTGAGCAAAAGCTCCATCGGTTAACAAAACGCCTGACTTGCAGTCCCAAAAACTTCTGCGCAAAATATTTCTTGTTCTAACATCCCTGATGCCTGTTTCAAGAGTAATATTCTCCATTTCATGAGAAATTTTGCGGACAGTCGGGCACCGGTTGCTGTATATGAGAGTCCTTGCCGACCCACTGCTGTCCCAGTTCCCCTGCTTTAAATCAATTTTCCCGCCGCTTTGGCCAACTTGTTCAACTTTAAAATTTTTCAAATGCTTTTCCCATTCTTCGCTGCCTTCCGAGGGCCAGACCTGAATAATGGAACCCAGATTAGACGGCAGTTCATTGAATCTCAAATAGTAGCACAGAAATGCCCGGGTGAGCAAATATACATGAGGAATTCCTGTTCTCAAATCATTTATCAGCCTGTTTCTGTTCATGGCAGGAACTCTACCATGTAGAACCCGTAATACATGTATTTTGAAGAACCCATGCAAGAGCAGACGATGCTTTTGCAGGTCCCTGAATGTAGGGTAAACAAACAGTACCGGCCGCTTGGCCCTTATTTCCTCCATGCTTCGGCTTATTGCTCCCAAGTGCCCTTTAAGAAGAAAATCTTTCGCATATATATTGTCAGGCAAAAAACTTGTTTTTATATCCCTTACTTTAAGCTGCAGGCTTTTTTGGCCCCGGAATTCATTCTCTTCTATCTCACAGGCTATATCGTGATAACAATCATCCAGTGGAAGCTGCATAAAATCCGCACGGTTAAAGGCAATTCCTCCCAGAGCACCCGGTTCTACCCTGAGCTTTAAATGAGCCCTATCCTTTCCTACCAGAGAAGCAGTCGCCGCATCCATGGTTCTCAAAGCAAAGCGCGGCCAGGGATTGCCTTCGCCGAATGGCTGTAAAAGCTCCACCTCTCTCAGCAAAGCTTCATTTATATCCTCGACCTCAATTTCCATATCAATATATTCCTTATGGACTATTTCTGAATCCTGCAGGTTCTCCTTTGCCCAGCCATTTATTTTTTCCTTGAACTGCTGAAAATTCTGCCTTTCCATGCTAAGCCCGGCAGCCATTTTATGGCCGCCAAAGCGTATCAGGCAATCACTGCAATTATCAAGCGCCCGAAAAATATCCAATCCCGGAATACTCCTGGCTGAACCCCGGCCGGTATCGCCTTCCCACGAAATCAGTATGACCGAACGCTTGAATTTTTCACACAAACGAGAAGCAACTATACCTATTACTCCTTCATGCCATTGCTCTCCGGCCACTACCAGGATTTGTTCCTCTTCCAGATCCAGTGTGTTCTGAACCAGTAAAACTGCCTCTTTATATATTTCTTCTTCAATTGATTTTCTTCTGTGGTTCATTTCGCACAAGAGTTCCGCTGTTTTCAGAGCTTCCTGTTCATCTTCCTCCAGTAACAAGTCAACACTGCTGCGAGCACTCGCCAATCGTCCCGCAGAGTTTATCCGAGGTGCCAGAACAAATCCTATATGCCATACCGATATTTCACTGTCCTTTAGCCCGCTTTTGCTCATGAGTGCCTTTAAGCCCGGTCTGGCTGTATTCTTTAATCTCTCAAGACCATATTTCAGCATAATCCGGTTATCCCCCACAAGGGGCACAATATCGGCCACCGTTGCCAGGGCTACCAGGTCCAGCCAATCATAAACCTGTCTATCGGCAATACTATCCTGGCATAAAGCTTGAGCCAGCTTAAAAACCACCCCAACTCCTGCCAGATCCCGGCAGCTTCCCGGGCTATCCAGTTTGGGATTAATTACTGCAACAGCTTCAGGTATTTTGTCTCCCGGATTATGGTGATCAGTGATTATTAGATCCAGGCCCAGATCAGCAGCCAGAGCAGCCTCGGCTATAGAAGCAATACCGCAGTCAACACTTATCAGCAGTTGATATCCTTTCCCGGCAAGCTTCTTCACTGCTTCCGGGTTTAAACCATAGCCTTCACTGAACCGATCCGGTACATAATAATCAGGCTCACATCCCAAAAAGCTCAGGCATTCAATAAGCAATACCGTGCTGCAGACTCCATCAGCATCATAATCTCCATATATTACCACTCGTTCTTGATTAGTTATGGCCTGTTTTATTCTATTAACTGCTGATTGCATACCACTCAAATGAAAAGGATCCATCAAATCTTCCAGACTGCCAAAGAGAAATCTTCTGGCTTCTTCACAAGTATCTATGACCCTCTGGGTAAGTAATTTCGCCAGGAACATGGAAATACCCAGTTCCTTTACGATATCCTGCGCCAGTGATAAATCATATTCTTTAAATTCCCAGATCCGTTTATAATTCATAAAGCCTCCATAATACTTCAAATAATTATTTGAGAACCTTAGCTTTTTGCATTATTATCTTAAATGAAGATTTTGCATAATTAAACTTTTTCATATGATTCGTTGGGTATTTTAGTACTGTCATCCTGAAGCAATGCCGAAGGATCTTAAGATTTACCCTCCGAGCACTACTGATGTTCGCTTCGCTAACGCTCAGAATTTATTATGCAAAACTCTTAATTATAAAGTGAAAACTAAATATCATTATAAACTATTGCACAGATTAATATGGAAGGAAATTCTCAGTTTTGAACTATGTGCCCTGTGGATATTTTGAATGAAGTAGAAAAGCTTACGCTCTGGGAGTAAGGGGTGAGGGTGAGGGTAAAGACATCTAGCATCTAGCGTCTAACGTCAGCATAAATTGGGAGGACAATTATGGAAGAAGCAAAAATCAAGCGGATAAATGAACTGTCCCGCAAAAAGAAAACATCTGGATTAAGTCCTGAAGAGCTGCAGGAACAAAAGGAGCTTTATCGTCTGTTTATTGATGATATGAAAAAACAGGTCGTAGATCAGTTGGACGGTGCCGGCATCAGGAAAAAAGACCTGAACCAGGGGGACAGGTGATAAAACTATACTTTTTGCGAAAGAATTATCATATATATTATGGATAATTACATTGAATTATGGAGGTGTCTTCAATGGCCATTATCAAACACCTGTATCCCGGCGGCAATACCTGCTACGGCTTCTATTCCCTGTATGATTATATCTTACCCTCTTCTGGCAGCCACAAATATATTTTAAAAGGAGGACCAGGAGTTGGAAAATCAATGTTCATGAAAAAGCTGGGAAAAGACCTGTCTGAAAAAGGATGGGATATTGAATACCACTGGTGTTCTTCCGACAATAATTCCCTGGTCGGAATAGTAGTCGGGAAAAAGCAAATATGCTTTCTCGATGGAACAGCTCCACATGTAGTTGACCCGCGTTTTCCTGGAGCAGTCGATGAAATCATCAATCTGGGACAATTCTGGGACAGAGATAAAATTAAAGCCCATCGCGAGAACATTATCAAGCTCAGCCAGGATATCTCCCGCTGCTTCGAGCGGGCTTACAAGCGCCTGAAAGAAATTAAAACCGCCTTTGAAGAATGGAAATCCTATTATGAAGAAAACACTGATTCGCAAGCCGTCAATCGTAATATTCTCGCCCTCACCGAGGATTTTCTGAAGGATGCCCCATCATCCGCCAAAGAGACCCGCCACCTTTTTGCCGGTGCTATTACCCCCGGAGGATTGGTCAGCCGGGTCGAGAGTATTATTAATAAAGACTATGGGATCTTCGCCGTAAAAGGAAGTCCCGGTACCGGTTGCCAAAGGCTCTTTGGATACTGCATGGAGCTAATCGAAGTACGGGGCCTGTATGCAGAAGTCTATCATAACCCCTTCGACCCGGAAGAAACCGATATTATTGTACTTCCTGAAAGCCAGGTAGCTCTAATGGATATTTCGGCTACAGTTATTAACTATGTAGATAAACTGGGTTCAATCAAATATAAACGCCTTCTGGATTTGGAACAGTTCGTGGACAAATCAGCAATCGGGACCTATGCCAAATTAATATTCTCTGCTCAAACCCGCTTTGACGAAGGAATCAATGACGCCGTTTCTTTTCTGCAGACAGCCAAAAAACACCACGATGAACTGGAAGCCTATTATATAAATGCTATGGACTTCGAATCCATAGAGAATCTAAGACAGGCAATGCTTGAGCAAGTACTAAACGAACTCTAGCCAGGTGACAGAGGGGACAGGGGGACGGTCCCCTCCCCTGTCCCCCCTTAAGAATTCAAAATTGAATGACCTTTACCCTTTCATCTTTTTTTACTCCCTGCGCCTCATAGGGAATATGTATATAGCCATCGGCCATTGATAATATGCTCATTAAGCCTGATTTTCCCAGTAAAGGCCTGGCCATCTGTTCGTCATCTTCCTTAAAAAGCTTTATCGGAACAAAATCATCCCGGCCTGCCTGGGATGCTACATTCACATTAATCCTGGCCTCCACAGCCATAGAAGGAGAAAAGCGCAAGGCCGGAGCACAGACAATATTGAACATCATCAAAGCAGAAACCGGATGTCCCGGCAGCCCAATGACCAGCTTATCACCGATTTTCACCGCCAGGGTAGGTTTGCCCGGTTTAACCGCAATACCATGAAACAGCATTTCCGCCCCCGGAAAAGAGAGTAAAACATCCATGGTAACATCCATGGTACCTACAGAGCTGCCCCCTGACATCAAAAGCACATCATTCTCTTCCAGCCCGGATTTGACCGCCCCCTGTAAAACAGAAAAATCATCCTTTACCAGCGGATAGATTCGGGATATACTCCCGCAGGACTGAACAGCCGCCGCCAGAGAATATGAATTGACATCCCTGACTTCTCCTATGAGAGGTTTACGCTCAACCGGAACAATCTCATCACCAGTAGAAATAATTCCTATACTATAGGGTTTATAAACACTGAGCTCGCTAATCCCCAGAGAAGCAAGAAAACCGATATCCTGAGCACGCAGCCGCTTTCCAGGAGAAAACAATCCCTGTCCTTGCCGTATATCTTCCCCTTTTTGCATAACATTCTCCCAGGGTCCTGCCGGTCTGAAGACCAGTACCGTATCATCTCCCAGTTTTTCTGTATACTCCACCATAAGCGCAGCATCAGTTCCTGCCGGCAGCATTCCCCCTGTAGGTATCCAGCAGCACTGCCCCCGTGCAACTTTAATGTCAGCCTCCCGCCCCATTTGCACTTCACCAATATAGTCCAGAAAAGCCGGCAGCGATTCACTGCTGCCAAAGCTATCTTCAGCATGTAAAGCATAGCCGTCTACAGTGCTCCGGTTAAAAGACGGCATATCCTCGGGGCTGATCAGTTCCTCAGCCAGTATGCGATTTAAAGACTCCTCCAGGGAAACACGTTCTCTCTGTGGAAGAGGGAATTTATCCTTTATCATCTGCAAAGCATCCTGGTAATTTACTACTTTTAAGAATTCAGCCATTATTCGCACCTCATTGTTATTTTGAAAATGTTTTGGGAACTGGAATTAAAACCAGATCAAACAATATCAAGATTTACTTAATTATACTGCAAGCAGTGCACCGGTCAAATTATAGGCGCCATATATTCAGAAATTATAAAAAAGGCTCTCTGCGAAAAAGCAAAAAGCCCTTAAAGTACTACATTTTTATAACTCTATTCACCTAAGGTAAAGCACGGTCGTGATGATCCACATTGTAAAAAAGAATAGTATTATCTCCTGCATACTGCCACACAATCCTTATGTCCATATTGACCGATGCCTCCATCAACGGCTTATGCCCTCTGATGGGTTTTGCCCGTAATCCGGGATGAGATAGGTTTTCCAGCAATAAACGCACAGTTTTTTCTCCAGGATAGCCGGAAGCTATTTTCTCGGGGCAAACAAAGGGACGGTTCTCTGTTTGTTATGCTGGCACCGTTAAACCTATGGTTGTTGAATCCTTACCGTATTCCATAATACATAAATAGGTCCTGAGCCTGAATTATATTGAGAGGTAGTGATTGCAAATCTCTCATTTTCATTATCAATGCTAATATTAATATCATAGCGCCCGCCATCTATATCCCAGCGTTGTACTTCCGCGTCGGACTGATCGAAGGCCACCATGCAAATTTTGCCCGGCCAGGGATTACTAACATAATCATATACCCAGTACCTGTATTTACCCCAGGTAAATCCTGAACAAGCGTTTTTTAAACCGCTGGGGGTTCCCGGATTACTGCCTCCGCCCGGAACTGGATCACCGAGTACTACGCTTATATCATATACCTTGATAGTACCATCTTCCGCTTTGACAGCCAGCTGATCACCAAACAATAAGGTGTCTGCAGAACTTTTGGCTGTGGCCCCATCAAATTCGCTTTGATTACTTACCGTGATTCCTTCTGCTATCACCTTCCATTCAGCCTGGGCATTTTTGCTCAGGCAGCTAAAGAAAGCTTCCACAGTAAGATTGGTATTGATTTCACTTACATTGCTCTGGATGGTATTAG
Source organism: Syntrophomonadaceae bacterium (assembly GCA_018432955.1). Taxonomy (GTDB): domain Bacteria; phylum Bacillota; class Syntrophomonadia; order Syntrophomonadales; family Syntrophomonadaceae; genus SV3-B162. The sequence continues at coordinate 2,249 of JAHDSE010000112.1, read as the reverse complement.
CACTATCATCTATTGTATAATAGCTATCCAGGCTCTCAACGCATACATCAGCACCGAGTTCAAGAATTACTCCTGTCGTCGCTCCAAGTGTATTCCCCGTCATGTCTATCAGATAGGCCGAACTGTCATGACTGGTTCCGTTTACTGCAGCATCCTGGGCCAGGCCGGTTGAAAACGCTGCTCCGCTGGTAGTCAGTCTCGCTGTATTAGAGAGCCCCTGGGCAATATTTACAGTTGAAGCAGCATCATATACTATGCTCGTTCCCAGTAAGGCATTGAGCTGTGTATCTGATAATTGCCCGGCAGTTATCGTAACATCTTCGCTAAAGGTGATGGTCAGGGTCTCACCAACAGCATCCCATAAAGTTGCCCCTCCCCCTGAATTGGTAAATGCTGCAGCTGTTATTTTCGGTTTGACCCCATCAATCACCAGATCTTTAGACCAGCTCAAAGAGCCTTCCGTTCCCGGGGTCGGCAGGGTCAGTACAGCATCCTCGGCAGTTTCGTTCTTTATGCTGCCTCCGTTAAGGCTTATGGCCGCAGGTGAAGTATAAGCAAGATCGACAGAGTAATTGCCTTCAGCTACAGTGTAATTGAAAATGAGAGTGGAAGTCCCGCTGCCCTCACTATAGTCGATATAAGTAGCCGAGGGTGTTCCCGTAGCCAGACTCATTTGCGGTGTCCCGGTAACATATACCACTTGATCAAAGCTTACGCTTATGGGAATAACTTCATCTATGCCATAGCTGCCATTAGCTTTAGTGGAATTCACAACAGTAGCCACCGTCGCAACACCTGTAACCGTTACCGGAATAGTAACTTTGGTATATCCGGAATCTATATTCTTATATTTGGCGTAAATCTCACAGCTTCCTATTCCAGCAGCGTTTATCAGGCCTCCGCTGTCCACCGTTGCTACTGCAATATTGCTGCTGCTAAAGGTGAAGTCGCCGATAACTCCAGCCGTTGGACCGGTCCAACTACTACCATCGGAGCTTTTACGACGCTCCAGCTCAGAACCGGTTAACTGCCGAGTCTCACCTGAAACAAAACTTATGGTATCACCTGCATAAACATATTTATATTGGGGAGTAATCTGCCTGGTCTCGTCAGAACAAGCGCAATCATTTATCAAAGTCATGAGTGGATCTGTAAAAACATCAAGATAATTATTGTTACAATGCAACTCCGTAAATTGGGCTGGTACATCAATATTGCTCAGATTATTCCAGGCACAGTACAAGCTGGTCAGCGTATTTGGCAAGGCTGGCAGACTACTCAAACTATTCTCACTGCACCACAAAGTCGTCAGGTCGGGTGGCAAGTCAGGCAAACTATTTAAACTATTATTACAACAACCTAAATATGTCAGGCCAACTGGCAAATTCGGCAGGCTGCTTAACTGGTTATTGTGGCATTTCAATTCTGTCAGGCTGGATGGTAAGGCTGGCAGATTGTTCAAATTGTTATTACTGCACCACAAGGTCGTCAGGCTATCCGGTAAGTCCGGCAAACTATTCAAACTATTATCACTTAACCACAATATCGTCAGAATGGATGGTAAGACTGGCAGACTACTTATATTGTTATTACCGCATCGCAAGCTTATCAGGCTGGATGGCAAGGTAGGCAGACCACTCAAATTGTTATCACCGCACCCCAAGCACTCCAGTCCACTTGGTAAGTTGGGCAGGTTATTCAAATTGTTACTTCCACAATGAAGCTCAAGCAGACCAGTACCCTGGAAGTTCTCCAGTCCGGCCAGGTTGCTGATATTTTTTCCTGAAACATCAAGAATATTACTCTGAACTGCCATTCGGTTGCTCAGGTCTTGCTGGGTAAAGTTGCCCGGGGCGGACCCGATCTCATTTCCCAGCCATTCCCATACCGCCTGCTTGAAATTCGCGTCGGTGAAATCTCCAGAAACATCTCTCCCGATCCTGTTAACCGTTACAGTATAGGTTTTGCTTGTTACTCCATCCTCAGCAGTAACTACCACATCAATAGTATTCGTCCCTACATCCAGGCTGATAACCACAGGGCTCGCACTCACCACGGTAGTCCCGTTCACTATCACCGTAGCATTGCTCTCTTGCACTGTCGGGCTTATGGTAATACTCGTTACCTCATTGCTTACGCTCGCTGTGTAGCTGGTAATGTCAGAATTAAAAACAGGGCTCAGGCTTCCCTGACTCAATCCCAGGCTGCTCAGCCTGGCCTCGCTGCTAAGCCCATCGTCATCGTTATCG
>JAHDSE010000052.1 GCA_018432955.1 Syntrophomonadaceae bacterium | reverse complement strand
TCCATTTGATAAGTGATGACCTGGATATTCCATATTCTTTACATATTTCCGGCTGGGTCTTACCAGATTCCAAGTACGCCTGTACTACCTTATACTTAAAATCCACACTGTACCTTTTTTGCTTTTTCTTCATTTTATGACCTCCTATTTTTTGTATTTGGAGGTCAACTTATTTTTCCGGCTCCCTTTGTTGTATTGAGTTTATCAAAAGGACACATATGAGAGCTGCATTGTTTGTAAGTATCACCAGTACATCATATTTATTTCGTCTAGCAATTAATTTACCCCCAACTATTTATTTATTGCGTCATACAACTTAGCAGGTGATAATTTGCTTAGCTCCCTGTTGCTGGCCAACGCACGTTTAGCCTTACTATGTATTAATACATCAGCGTCATGTTCTTCAAATCCTTTTTCTAGGATTAAGTATTGATACAATGCTCTGCAAGGGTACAACATGAACTTTTCATTACGAAACGCATTTGTCGCCTCTTCTCTGTCTGCATTACATACCTTCATCAATACTCGCAGGATTTCCTCGTCCTTAACTTTTGCTTCATATAAAGCAGCAGTGACAAGCTTTATTTCATTGTTTCTAGCTCTACGGTCTTCCAATGAACCCAAATGCATATTCATGCCCTCCTTAGGTTAACTCAACCCTTAATGCTTTTTTGCTTTGTAAATAGTATTTTGAAATCTTCTTTGCATTTCTTCCTCTAACTCATTATCATAGTCCTTTGTATGCTTATGCATTGCATTAATAAAATCTTCAAAATAAGGCACCTCATCAAACAGGTTTCTATTTTCAACAAAGAAATTATAGATTTCTCTGTAATAAACCACAGTGTATTTTTCACCGCATGAAAACCTACTCAAATCAATGCGGTTGTAATTTGGTGAAAAAATAAAGCAGCTCACAGTTTTCTTGCAATACTCATCATCAGTTGTAACAAACTGATAGTATTTTTTTAGCTGAGACTGTACTTGATTGCTGTAGATATCATGCCTTTCATTAATACCATTAATGCTAGATTTGATTTTATTTTCAATTACAACAGCATTATTTTTATCAGAAATTAATAGGTCAATATTTTTCTTTTCTCTCTCAATGGTAAAATCAGTTTGCATATCGACAGATAAAACTTTCTGTGCAAACCTGGAAAAAGCATCTCTATTTATATCAAAAAAGTAAGCAAACATATTTGAAAAAGCGAGTTCATTATCTTCCTGCCTGATTATTTTTAGGAAATTAAAATAGGGATCTTTTTGAGGCTCTGGTAATTCAGATATAGCTTGTGTCGTATTAGCTTCTTCCCATAATTCTTTGTTTTCAATTATTTGATTCAAATCAGTGAAGGATTCCGGCTTTTCATTTTCGCTGTAGAACTCCCTTAATGTTTGCTTGCCAAATCCTTTATTTGTACGAATGAAAAAAGTGTTATCACCACTTACAGATTCATCGTCTGTAATATAAATCTGATTTTTCGGTTTAATAACCCTGTCAGCAACAAACGTGGTATAAGCATTTTTTTCTTCCTCAAGACTACCGCGATAGGAATTTTCATTAAATAAATCAACAAGACTCACTCCACCATAGGTCAGTCCTAATGCAACTTGTCCTTTATACCTCTCTTTTCGTGGAAGTTTGCTGTCGGCAAAATCAAGAATCGTAATACCCTCTGCTTTAGCTAGTACTTTATATATTTTCGAGGCAAATTTTCGAACCAACAAAACGGTTATACTATTTTCTCCACGAGATAATTCTATTGTGCCTTGTGAATTGAGATAAATATAATTTTTCCCATCATCTGCTTTATAAAGGTTAATGATTTCATGCCCTATGTTATCTCCCTCAGATAAATAGCCTCCAACATACATTTTATTTATTATTATTTCACGGCTCATATGTGTTGGCTTTACCTTTACTGCGGTTTTTTGTTTATATTCAACCGGAACAATGGTTTCATCCGACGATAGAAACAAGCGGAACCTTCTTAGATGAGACAAGTAACCACTAACAAGTGAATTGACATTACCGGTTGAGTTCTCAGAAAGAGCTTTTATCAATGCATTCTTTGCTTCAGTCTCAAAGTCAGTAGCGTTCACCGCATTCCAGAACAGATCTTTGCTTCCTTTCCTCCAAAGGTAGAAGGTGTCCACATAAGCAGTATTGATTGTTGCTGTCGAAATGTTCTGGCTATGTAGGAAGTTCTTATATAAAGCACGCAGCTCATCATACGGTAGAGCTTTCATTTTGTTAATATCCAAAGTCAAACCTCCTTTACTCAATACTGTTTAATCTTTCAAGCCACTTCAATATGCAGCCATTCTTGAAGAAATCTAATAATGCACCATCGCAAAAACGCTCAGCTCTTACTGCACCCATAATCAGTGCAAGCACACACTGTGCGTTCAAGTTTGAAACATCAGCATTTTCCATAGATTCTGAATCCCAATCAAGTCCGTTATCTTTGAGAATATCTCCATAACGGGTAAGCTCCATATCTTTATTGCTTTCTTCAAAGGCATAAACATCATCGATAAAGTTATGTACCATTTCGGAATAATCTACAAAAGGCATCTGTATCGGACATTCCGGTGTTCCATCGTTTTCTTTATCAACAACCCATTCACCGATGCCATCCGCCTGGATTATAGGTATGTATTTCACCAAAATATCAAATCTAGTCATCCTCGTCCTCCTCAGTTTCATCAATGCCAAATAACATCTGGAACTTATCGAAGTTATACGGGTATGAGTTATCACCACCAAACTTTACAGGTTTATGGCCATTGTTATATTCAAATCCCAACTCCCACTGCGTACCATCACACACCGTGTATCCGAAGCGCTGAGTTGAATAATTCCTGCGCCATTCCCCTATATGGAGGTCCTTAAGTGCGGCTATGAAAGCATCCTTTGTAAAAGGCTCCTTACTATCATCATCTAACAATACAAGTGGTTCTTCATCTTCCCATAATTTTATATAAGCTTTCAATTCATCTGATAGTTCTACAACATAATTACGATAGCCACCAAAGTAACCGCCAATGCTAAATGTAATCTTGCAGATGGCATCCATATTGGCATCAAAGTCAGCAGCCTTTTCTTCTGACTTCGATAAGGTATAAATTCCACCAGCTTCAGCATAGGCTTGCCTGGCTCTTTCCAAGTATTCACGAGTCCAGTAAAGGCGTGTATCTTCACTGGGATGCATTGTAGGCTTTACGCCGTAGTCGGGACCTTCCATTGTATTTTTAAGAAGACCTATTTCTTGTTTAAGCCCGCGGATGGCGCTCATAATTTGCCCCTTAGTTTTTCCTCTAAGATACTCTTCATAATATCCTTCTGGGCTAATCATCATTAGGTCCGCCTCCTTTACTCATTTCCTGTCTTTATTACATTGCCATTAGGCAGAATGAATGCCTGCTCAAACTTAACATTCATCACATCTGCTATGGCCTTAAGTTCTTCTAATGTAATAGTCTCACGCTTCAGCTTCTTCCCGAAGTTCTGCGGGGACTGGCCTAACCGTCTAGCCAATTCGGAAACGCTGATGTTCATTTGTCCACATAGCTGCCGTATCATGTCCGAAGTTTTCACTATAACTCCTCCAAACCTCAATATAGAATATTTTAAACCGTTTGGTTTCAACTTACAACATTAATATATAAATTTTTACATACAAGGAAAAAAAGACCGCAACTCAGGCACAAGAGCTGCGGGGTGATTTTGTATTGCTAATTACTCGTATATTTGGATTTCGATTCCGGACTTAAATTCCACAATAAAATGGTCATCATGGACCGTTATCTTATCTGTCCTTTTGATAAACTCAATACAACAAAGGGAGCCGGAAAAATAAGTTGACCTCCAAATACAAAAAATAGGAGGTCAT
>JAHDSE010000047.1 GCA_018432955.1 Syntrophomonadaceae bacterium | reverse complement strand
TGCAAAACCTGCAGGATTTTTACCTGAATGGACAGCGGCATATCACCTATTTCATCGAGAAATATAGTTCCCTTGTGGGCCTGCCCAAAATAACCGGGCTTGCCATTTCGGGAAGCCCCGGTAAATGAACCGGGTGCATAACCAAAGAGTTCGGATTCCAAAAGAGTTTCCGGAATAGCCGCGCAGTTAACCTTTATAAAGGGGTGTTTGGCTCTCGGGCTGGAGGCGTGTATGGCCCGGGCAAACATATCTTTTCCCACTCCACTTTCACCGGTTAACAAAACAGTAGAACTGCTCTTGGCAATCCGGTACGCTTCATTCTTTAGATTGTTAAATTCAGCATTGCGGGAGATTATTTGTTCAAACCTGCTTTCATTGCCTTTTTTTTCTAATTCATTGCGGTAGTAATTAACCTGCTGTTTTAACGACAATAGTTTCGTGGCGATTTCTTCATTGAAAATATTATCATCAAGATATATAGTGCTGACTACTCCGGTGATTATATAATGGTTGTCCCGGGCCTGTTTAATAGGTATATGGGATATAATACATTTCTTATCACCGATTACACATTCAGTAATCTCAGGCAATCCGTTTTTTAATGCCTGTCCTGCACCTTCACTTTTTAATACTTCTTCCACTGCTTTGCCTATAATATTTTGTGTCGGCATTTTCAGCAACAACTCGCGGGCTCTTTTATTACTGTATTTTATTTTCCCATAAACATCGGAAACCAGAATTCCGTCTGATGTAGCATTCAGCACCCCTTCCAGGATGATATGCATGTCCTTGACCATCTCGAGCTCATGGGCAATTTCTTCAACATCTGATTTATCGATAATAGTGATAACTGTACCGATGTAAATTCCATCTTCAAAAATGGGCATCTGGTTGACAATTACCGGGAGTCCCTTTATGGTATGCTTTGCTCCCAGCACCCGTTTTTGCATGATACTTATTTCAGGCAGCACTTCCTTTAAATGACTGCCCTTCACGTTTGTAAACTGTAAGCCAAACAATCCCTCTACAGCCGGATTAACTCTCAAAATGTAGCCCTTGTTGTCTACTATAATTACAGCTTCATAATTGGCATTAAACAGGGATTCCAGGATAGCAGATGACTTGAGAATAACATTCATGCTTTCCCGCAGATATTCTGCAGTCCCAATCAAGCCCACTACTTTGCCGGAGCGATCCACGACAACTACATAATCAACCGTGCTCCTGGTAACTCTTACTGCCAGAGAAACCTCATCATAACTTAATTCAGATGATATATAAATAGGATTGTAAACAATATAGGGAGTACAAGGATCATCGAGTTTGCCACCATCCAATAGAGCTTGGTACAGCCTTTTTTTGGGAAAAACACCAATAAGTTTATCTTCCTCATCAACTACCGGGAGAGTGCTTACTTTACATTCGGTATAATAACTGAGCACTGTCCTCAAGGTATCGTCCGCATGAAGCAGCCGGAAATTCGTATTCATCATCTGTTTGACTGTCAGCCATGATGCAGAATTCAAAGCTTTGTGAGTCATTATTCCATCTACCCCCAAAACATAATACTATTGCTTGTGAACGTCCTGAACATTTTCTCGGTACACGGGTATTTGTTCAGACTCCTGTTCTGCCCGCCTTATCCGACAGGGTAAGTTTTTCATATTGGGAGTTCCAAATTCCCGGCCGAGCTTACTCACAGAAGTCAGCATATTATAGTTGGATTTTTTCCATTCGAACTGTTCTCCCGCCTCTCCTTCCGGAAACCACCAGCCAACCGCAGCACTGATTACGCAGGGATGAACATCGTCGGTTACTCGGGCTATCTGTGTAATTTGTCCATATCTGGTTTCAATAACCACCTCATCTCCTTCGACAATCCCGCAGGAAGCTGCTGCTTCCGGGTGTATTTCAACTGTTGGATAAGGCCTTTTACGCCGAAGTTTTTCCACCCAGCGGTAAGAAGACATCAGGAAATAACGGCTTTTGGCACTGATCAGGATTAGCGGGTATTCAGGATCTTCCTCCTCGGGCAATCCCATATATTCAGGCAACGGCTTCAAATTAAACTGCTCCGCCTTGCTCAACTTCAATTCCACTTTTCCTGTAGGCGTGCGGAAACCTTTTTCCCTGTGCAGGCCAAATAAATCCGGGCCTTTTAAATACCCGCGGGCAACGAACTCATTATAGCTAAGCCCCGCCGGCTTCAAGACATCTTCAAGGAAATCCTCGAAATCTTCGTGCCAGTATTCAGCAGGAGATATCCTCTTGCCCAGTTCATTCATTATTTTAATATCCGGCCAGCATTCCTCCGGCGGTTCAACGATTTTAGGACGAGGGAGAATCATACCATGTCCGATCCCGTAATGCCCGATATCATTAATTTCATATTGGTGAGCTACGGGAAAGACGATATCAGCCAGAGAGGAAGTCGGAGTCATAAATATCTCTGCCATAGCTATGAAATCCAGCTTCATAAAGGCTTCATAGGTATACTGGCTATCAGCCCAGGTCAAAAGGGGATTGGTACACATACCGTAGTATCCCCTGGCCGGATAGGGGTAGTCTTCCAGTACCGCCTTGCGAAAATATGCCGGGGGCACTGTCATCAGCCGGGGAATAGTGCCGTGAAATGCACCAATCATTTCTTTTCTCTTATTGGGAATAAGATCGGCTCTCACCAGTTCACCCATGCTTAGAATATTATAATCGTGAGCGTTTATGTTGCCTCCAGCCTTCTCCAGGTTTCCCGTAATTGCCATCAGGCAAACCAGAGCACGGGTAGAATCAAAAGCATTCACACTATGTTCAATAGCGTTTCCCCACTGCAAAGCAGCCGGGTTGGCTTCAGCATACATACGCGCTGCTTCACGGATCAGCTCAGGAGCCACCCAGGTTATCTCTGCAACACGTTCTGGAGAATAAGGTTTTACCTGTTGGACCAGGTCTTGAAAACCATAAGTATAGTTTTCAACAAAATCCCGGTCATACAAAGAATCTTCCATCACGACATGCAAAAAGCCCATCGCCAGGGCCTGTTCCGTCCCTGGTTTGAGCTGAAGCCACAGATCAGCGCGTTGGGCCAATTCAGTGCAGCGGGGATCAACCACAATCAGCCTGGCTCCTTTTTTCAATTGCTGCAAGATCAGGCTTCCAATCTGTCCCTCCTCGTTGGTAGAAAGATTATTGCTGCCCCATGAAAGAACAAGATTGGTGGGATTATGCAGGTCGGCAATGGGATAGAATCCACAAGTATGCATACCGGTGACCTCCCGGGGAGCATGGCATGAATCCTGAATTCCTACTACATTAGGGGAACCAAATATGTTTGCCAGGCGAATTAATATAAAATGTTCCAGCCCTTTGGGCATACCAACCCCGAAGCCTACTGCCCGGGCACCGTATTTTTCCTTAATGCTCAGTAAATTCTGAGCAGTTATATCGAGTGCTTCTTCCCAGGAAACACGCTGCCATTTTCCTTCACCGCGTTTCCCGGCTCGTTTCAAAGGATGCTTTAAACGAGCCGGGTGCTTAAGACGCTCAGGGGAAACCCTGCCTTTATAACAAGTATATCCTGCATTAAGATATCCCTCTGGATCACCTTTTACCTGAACAATTTCATTATTTTTGACCCCCACGAGCAAAGCACACCCGCCTTGATCCATCCTGGCACAGTGTGTTTTAACCCAGCGTATCTCCTCGTTCATAAGTTGTCACCTTACTTTTTTCATGGTTATTCCATGATTGCCACCGGTATCATCAAGCAGATACTTCCTTCCTGGGTAGTAGACTAGTTCTGTTATTTCATCTTCCCCAATACAAAATATCTATCACGTTTAATCCTTGACCTTGGAATCAGAAGTTTGCTGTTCTTCTTAACCGTGCTCACTTTGCCTTACAGTATCCAAAATCTTCGCAAAGACCCCAGCGAAGACTTTGCGAAACTTTGAGCCGGGCTTCTTTGTGTTTTATCCACTTTCTGTACTTACAGTCCCCCAGACAAGTTATAACCACCAATCGATCTTCTTTGTCCAGGAGCACTACCGAAATACCACGGTATTCCACCTCAAAACAATTGTGTTGGGAATCCGGACGCACACAGTTCATTTTCCCCTTGGCGGATATCTCCGCCAACAATTGCTTTATTCTCTCATCTGATGAGGAATAGTCAAACAACCTTTCCCGGTATCTTTTTACTGCATGTTTTGTAACCAGCACAGTCATTTGATCAATCCTTTTCCAAAATAAGCTCTTCTACTTTTACGGCAGGCATTTGTATAAAGGCAGTTTTCCTATTCAGCTCCTTTGAATCTCAATTGTATATATCGCAAATAATATGCCCATATAGCAGACGAAAGTATTTCAAGGTTTTGTTGGACTTCGTTACACCCTTCCCATATTGTGTCCGGTTTTTATGACAGGTGTGTGCATAGGAAAACAACAATTATGACATTTATATTGCTCATCTTTATTTTTATCTGATTAAAAAAACAATCGAGGATTTTGCATAATTAACTTTTCCTCATCATTAGACAAGTACTATAGTACTGTCATCCTGAGGCAAAGCCGAAGGATCTTAAGATTCACCCTCCGGACAAATTTTCGAACTATGCAAAACTCTCAATTAAACAAATTTTCCCGGTAGCCTTTTTGCTGCTTTTACGCAAAGCGACACAGTTATTTGAGCAATCCTTTTCCAAAATCGGCTTTTGTGTGTTGCTGCGATTGCACTTGGGATCAATTCTTTTTTGAATTTCGACTCATTATATTCAATTAACTGCCTATAACAGATTACTCCAAGCTTTTTCTCCAAATCCTGAAAAGGCCCTCGATATTGTCTGGTTTTTATAACAGGTGTACGTATAAGAGAACAACAATTATTGCATTTTAACTTCATCATCCAAGGATCGCCTATTCTCGTGCTTCTCTGACTACTCATTGCTCCGCAGTAAATTTGCGCCACCTGCGGGCAATGAGTAATTAGAGTTAGAAGGGGAGTTTAGAGCAAGTATTACCAATTAGCGACCAATAGTTCCTGGTGTCCAACTGCAGCCAAGTCTGATTCGGGTATCCAATCAGTAATCATATTCCCAATTCTGACTTTAAGCATTGCGCAGTTTTCCTCCAATTCGCGGCCTTTATTAACAATCATAACAGCTACAATTGTTCCTTCTTTATAATCCACACCATCATAGACCTTTTTTAGCATAACCTTCTGATTAAGCATAAAATCCAACATAATTCCACTTCCTAATTTTTTTCTTTATCTTGGTTTTATCTATTGCAAAATTGATACCAAGATAATATGCAGTATCTAGTAATGATAAAGATTGCTTTTTACCTGTTCATAAAAATGCCTTTTGGTAATTTCTACTGCGTAGTTCAATGCTGAATAATTCTGCCCTAAGATGTGAATTTATGCCTGGCATGAAAAAATAATGGAGTTGAAATAATATTATCGTATAATCAATTGAGACTTTTGCATGATTCAAAAAACTGAGTGTTAGCGAAGCCACCTTAATCGTGAGCAAAGCGAACATCAGTAGTGCCCGGAGGGTGAATCTCAAGATCCTTCGGCGTTGACTCAGGATGGCAGTATTATAGTACCCAACGAATCATATTAAAAAGCTAATTATGAATAATCCGATATATTTTATGAGAGACAGCAGATGAAAGCTATGAGGAGTAAAATTACACCCAGTGACAAATAGTCTTTTCTGGTAAATTCAAGCTCACGCAGATATGTTCGTTGTCCGGGCTGGTAACCCCTGGCTTCCATAGCTTCCACAAGTTCATCCGAACGCCGCAGAATACTTATGGTCAAGGGAGTAGCAATGCATATTATTGAACGAATTTTCCCAATCAGGCTGCCTACCCGGAAATTGGCCCCTCTGGCTGATTGCGCGTCTCGTATGTTATTCATTTCTCTTTGCAGCGTTGGAATAAATCGAATAGCCATGCTTACCATCAAAGCTATATTATGAGAAGATATTCCGAGTATTTGCAGCGGCCTTAGCAGACGTTCCACCCCTATCGTAAGCTCCGATGGCGATGTTGTCATAGTCAGGAGTGATGCTGTCAGAATCAGAAGAAGAAATTTTCCCAGCTGGTATACTCCCAGGTACAGCCCTTCCTTACTGATCATAAACGGGCCAAAAGAGGATGGCAGTATGGAAGTCCCAGGAGTAAAAAGAACATAGATGAAAAAAAGCATGACAAAAAAAGGCCAGACCGGCCGAGTGCTTTTAACGAGATTGACTATGCCAATCTTTGCCAGCCAGGAAAACGTGAACACAATCGCGGTTGTCAATATTAATCCAGTGGCATCCAGGCGCAATATTACAATGCTAAACGCCAGAACTGCCAGCAATTTAACTCTCGGATCACAGCTATGTACAGGGGATTCATTGTCTAAATACTGCCCGAACTCAGGCATAGCTTTCCGCTTCCCGGAAGCTATAATCCCTGTCTTTTCCATCATTATTTTGCAGCAAGGTTAATATCTCGTTTACAGCTTCGTCAATGGTCAAGATGCTTTTTTCATTTTTATAATACGGCTTCAAACGCGTCATAAGTTCAACAATCATTGGTGGTGCCAGGCCTAAAGCTTTTAACTGCTCCCGGTTCATTAGTATGTCTCTGGCAGCTCCATCAGCTATTATTTGACCACTGCCCATTAACAGCACCCTGTCTGCCCGCAGCGCTTCTTCCATATTATGAGTAACATGAATAATAGCTATCCCCTGATTCTTCAGCTCGTCTAAAATAGCCAGCACTTTCTCTTTGCCGACCGGATCAAGGGAAGAAGTAGCTTCATCCAGAATAATGTATCCGGGTTCCATGGACAGTAAACCAGCCAGTGCCAGGAGTTGTTTTTCCCCTCCCGACAGAGTATAGGGAACCCTTTTCTCGAACCCGCTGAGGCCTACCATTTCGAGGGCTTGCTTTACCCTTCGTCTCACTTCAGAGCTGGGCAGTTTAAGATTGCCTGGCCCAAAGGCCACATCTTCTTCAACACTCATACCTACTATTTGATTTTCAGGATTCTGAAAAACCATGCCCACCTTGCGCCTTATTTCTATATGGTTTTTTACTTCCTTGCTGTTCAGGCCATCAATTTCCACATCCCCGCTGCTTGGAAGCAGTAAGGCGTTAAGGTGACGAATCAGCGTTGTTTTACCGCTGCCATTTGCTCCTATAAGTACAAGATATTCCCCTTCTTCTATACTCAGGTTAATGTCAAGAAGGACGGGGTTTAAATTGGCTTTATATTCATAGCTCAGGTTTTTGATTTTAATCATGATTATCTCCTCAATAAGAACGGCACTTTTTCCCTGATTTTCGAGGCCAGGACTGTTACAGCCAGCAGTTTCAACAATTCCGGCAAAACGAATGGTACAGCACCGATAAGAATGGCTTTTAAAGCTGATAGATGAGCTATAACAGCGAGTTGCAAGGTACCGATAGTATAGATAAGCAGGTCACCAGCCAATATAGCCATGGCTGTCCATAATGTACCTGCTTCTGCCCGGGCTTCAACAATTTTCCCAATCACAAAAGCCCCGGCAATGAAACCGATAAGATATCCCCCGGTTGGACCGAAGAGCACTCCCAATCCTGCCTTGCCGCCCGCAAATACAGGCAGACCAATACAGCCCAGAATTACATACACCACCTGGCTCAATGCTCCGGTTCTCCCTCCCAACAAGGCTCCGCTCAGACCAGTAAAAAATGTTTGCAGAGTAAAGGGAACAGGCTGCATCGGAATTACAATAAATGCCCCAATGGCAGTCAATGCGCCGAACAATGATGCATATACCATAGACCGCAATGGACTGTAAGTTGATGATTTCAATGCCTGTACCTCCCGGTAGCTAATATAACTTAGAAACTATATTATACATACCCGGGGTTATTGTCAACTTAATTTATAATTTTTGTTAACATTACTTTACTGTTTTCTTATTTGGCTTGAATAATATTTCTCCAGACATGACATGGTGAATGTTGCCCATGGCATCGCGAACCATCAGAAAACCGTTATTGTCAATATCGATAGCCCGGCCGTTGCTTATCCCGTTGACGCTGTCAATTTTTATATCATGCCCTATTACCAGCGACAAGTTCCTTACCTTTTCCAAAATTTCATTGAATCCACCAGCGATCAGCTTCTGGTAGTGCTTCTCCAAATGCAGCAGGAGTGCCTGTAAAAGCTCAACCCGCGGAAAAACGCACCCGGCTTCCTCCTGGACTGATGTGGCAATACTGCGAAATTCTTCGGGGAAGTCTTTAATAAGGGTGTTAACATTTAAACCAATACCGGTCACAATATATTCGATGCCATCCATATCCGTAACTGCCTCGGTCAGTATACCGGCGATTTTCCGGCCATTTACAAGCACATCATTGGGCCATTTAATGCCTGACTTTATGCCGACCCCGTTTAAAGTTTCAACAATTGCCACTGCAATAAACATAGTAATCCTTGAAAGCTCTTTAACCGGTAATTTAGGCCTCAATATCAGCGACATAAAGATCCCCTGCCCCGGCTCCGAGTGCCACTGCCGCCCCCGGCGCCCCCGCCCTGCGCTTTGCTTTTCGGCTACCACCAGAGTTCCCTCCGCATACCCTTCAGCAGCTAACTGTTTGGCATAATTGTTGGTAGAGTCTATTTCCCGGAAATAAAAATAATGTTCCTGCCCAAAAGCAGAGGTTTGCAACCCCCCCTTTACTTCTTCAGGAGACAAGATATCGGGAAATATTGATAAGCGGTATCCCTTTTTGGGAGAACTCTCTATTGCATATCCCTCTGACTGAAGCATTTTTATTTGCTTCCAGATCGTAGTCCTGCTCACGTTCAAACCTTGACTTAAGGCCTCTCCCGACACCCATTGGCCTTGCCTTTCTCTAATAGCCCTTATAACTGCTTCACGAATAGTCATTTGTGAGCCCCCCAATATTGTTAATTGTATAACTTATTATAGCTGACATTAATTATTAAATCATCACCTGGCTTAAAATTGTAGCGGTTCTTAACCCTCAATGACTGAAAAGCCCTTATTTCAACGCTTTTCTACACAAGGCTATGTCCCCGCCCACGAAGGAACCGATAAAACAAAAAGCACCTACCTATCAGCAGATGCTCTCGAATAAATCCCAAAATATCATTTTATTTTTATTAGCTCCATTAATTCAAAACGTACTTTTTCCATTATGTTCTCCGATACTTTGCCAAACCTTCTTATTATAATATCCTGTGACAACGTATAAATTTTGTCACAACGGATACATGATTTCACTTTTAGGTGCCCTTCGTCTAAATCGTCATTAGTAATGTCTATTGTAAATTTCTTATCGCCAAGGTTTGAAGTAATTGCCAATACAACAATATCCCTGGTCACTTCATTGTAATAGTCATTGGATATTACTAAAACCGGTCTCTTTTTTACAGATTGCAAATCACTGAAGGGTATCGGTATTAAAATTATATCTCTTTGTTCAGGCATTGTTCCAAACCTCATCATCAATATCATTATCCCAAAAATCGCAGCTTGTTTGACTGGCAATTTCTAAATCCTTAAAATCCTTTGTATTTCTTTTTATTTCAAGAAATAGTGCAAAATCCAGGATTTCTTTTGCTTCTGTTTCTGATATTCGATTGACTAATTCAAGTAAATCTTTTTTTGCTGTATTCACTTGATTCACCACCTTATTTGTATCTTTACCTTATTATATCAATATTCAAACTGGAAAAACCACAGTACTATCATTGACTTTTGTGAATGCTTACCATGTTCCCCCTCCGCGACCCTACCCCTATTTTACGTCTGCGAGAACATAATTTCCAGCATTACAAAAGTACTATTCTCCGCTTTTACCCCCGATATTGTAACTGATAAACTAAAATGGACAGAAAACAACAAATAAGAATGAACAGTATTTACCACAATCCTCCAAAAAAGCTATGATAGAGCTGGAAATAAAACAGCTTTTATCATAGCAGAGGAGGAAGAAATGAACATATTAG
>JAHDSE010000127.1 GCA_018432955.1 Syntrophomonadaceae bacterium | reverse complement strand
ATCTGGGCTGGCCCAATATTGTTCCGTTTATAGTGATATCTATACTGGCCTGTTCCGTAATATGCCTGTTTCTGGTCTTAATTCGTAAAGCAACTATGCAAACCAAAGTGCCGTTTGCACCGTTCCTGGGGATTGGAGCAGTTGCCACAGTCCTTTTTCAAGCGCAAATATGGAGTTTTATGTAAAGTGAGTAGTATTTTTTACCAGATAGCTGGAAGCAATACAATTAACACATGTAGAATAAGTGACATATAGTATGGCAATAATATTTTAAAAGTATATTGTGGTAATATAAATCATGTATTACAATATATATAAACCATACTAGAAAGCGGTGTTACTATGAGCGAAAATAAACAGGTTACTTTTAATCTTCCCGGGGATTTAATTGAAAAAATGACATGGTATGTACAGCAAAAGATTGAGCCATCCAAAAATGCCATTGTACGTAAAAGTGTTGAACTGTATTTGGAAAAATTAAAGCAAGAAGCCCTGCAAAAATCCATGGAAGAAGCAATTGGAGATCCTATGTTTATGAATGACCTCACTGAGAGCATGAGAGATTTTGAAGCTATTGACCAGGAAGGGGATTCCGCATGGTAAAGGAAGAATATCAATGGAATATATTCTGGGTTAACCTTGACCCGACCAAAGGTTCTGAACAGGCAGGGACACGTCCGGTACTGGTAGTATCAACCGAGGCGGTAAACAGGGTTTTGCCGGTTGTAACGGTACTATCAATTACTTCATTGAAGCAGGGAAGGAAGATATATCCGACTGAGGTATATCTGCCGCAGAAGGCAACGGGATTGGATAAGGAGTCAATTGCGATGACCCACCAGATCCGTTCAATTTCAAAAGAGAGATTGGGAGCTGGGTGCGGCAAAATCAACGATCCTAAATTAATGGAACAAATCCAGGAAACCATAAAATTGTATCTGGGCATAAGTTAGGAACAGCATATCTTGAAATTGCCATAAATTTATTGATGTTGTACATAATATTACAGTATAATAAATATACTGATAGGGAAAGGAAGTGTTTTTGATGGCACAAATAAATGTCAACATCCGAATGGATGAGAACTTGAAAAAACAATTTGAAGCGTTTTGCTCTGAAATTGGAATGAATATGACGACTGCCTTTTGTGTTTTCGCAAAAACGGCAGTACGCCAAAACAGAATTCCTTTTGAAATATCTGCCGCAAGCGACCCATTTTACAGTGAAGTCAATCAATCAAGACTGAGAAAGGCTATTGCTGACCTCGATGCAGGAAAAGGGAAAGCCCGTGAACTGATAGAGGATGCCGATGAATAGATTGTAACAACACGCTTTAGAGTGTTATAATATACACATAATATCTCACACTTTAACGTATATTATTAATAATTAAAGGAAGTGAAGAAATGGGCGTGAAATTGATGGATAATAAGAAGCGTGTGGAATCGAATACATTTAGTTTTATCAAGGATAATATTTTAACTATTACCGATATTACAAGAACGAACAAACTTTCAGAGATACTAAATCAATATGCTGGTAAGGAAACTTCCGAAGTATATGTTATTCAAAACGTTAAAAACCGTGATGCTGTCGGGGTTCTGGTTGACATGGAGCATTATCAGCGCTTGTTGAGATTGCAGGAAATAATTGAGGAAGCAACGGATACCTATATGTATCAGGTCGCATTAGAAAGAAAAGAAGATAAAACATGTATTCCTTTATCAGAAGTTGTGAAAGATGATGATTTTGATCTGAATGAATTAATGGACAGTTTGGATGACATTGATCTGGATGAGGACTAAATATGGCTGATAACAAGATTGTGCAGCTAAATAAAGTGCTTGCTGAAAAATACAAAACGCGGGTATTTTTCTCAACCAATGTAATGCAGGACTATAAATCATTCAGCCGCGGTAAAAGAAACGATGTTTTGAAGCTAATACTTAAACAAGCGGAAAAGGGTGCTTTGTTTAAGCCGGATGGTAACGGGAACCGTTGCGAAGGACAATTACATCAGTTCGCAAAAATAAAAAGTAAAACTTTAAACCTGCGCATTATATATCGGCCTCAGTTATGTGATGATGGAATCATCGAAATGGGTATTATTGCTATAGGGCCAAGAGATAATTTGGAAGTATATAAGATGGCAATTCAAAGAATGACTGCCCTGGATAAGACATCTGAGTATCGAGAGGAGGAAAAATAATATGAATAAGGCTTATAAAATATCCGCACTTGCCCTGGTAATGTTGTAAGACTGAACGTGAGGCTTCATGATTTGATTACTGCACAAAAGACCGGTACGTATATAGATCCAAATAATATAGCTTTATATCGGAAGTAATAATCTTCTGCAACTGAAAATGACCCAGTTCAGGATCAATGTGCAGCCTGATTAAATCCAGTTTTCTTTTATACCAGTTGTCGCTGATTTCATCCTGAACATATACCGCCATCCATTTTCGCAGCCATTTACTTAATGTATTCACTATAAAAAGCTGCTGAAAAGTGGAAAGAAGAAAAAAGTAAAAGATGAAAATGGTACTGAAAAAATTGTAATAAGTGGGTTGTCTCCACAAACGGTAAAACATATCCATAACATTCTTAAACCGGCATTTCGGCAAGCCGTAGAAGATGGACTTATTGTTAAGG
Organism: Syntrophomonadaceae bacterium; assembly: GCA_018432955.1. GTDB lineage: Bacteria > Bacillota > Syntrophomonadia > Syntrophomonadales > Syntrophomonadaceae > SV3-B162. The sequence continues at coordinate 3,586 of JAHDSE010000127.1, read as the reverse complement.
CAAAGAATCCCATGAAAAAGATAACTGCACCAAAGGTAGTAAAAACCCGTAAAGCACGAACGCTAAGCGAAGAAGAAATTAAAAAGTATTTAGCAGAATTACAGCTTCACCGTTTATATGCAGCGTTTGTACTTGATCTATGTAGCGCTCTTGGACGCGGGGAACTTATTGGAACCCAGTGGCCCGATCTTAACTTTGAAACGGGTGTTCTTGCCGTTCAAAGGCAGATTTTGAGAATTCAAAATATGGATGAACCAGGCATCCCAGACAATAACTGATAAATAAAAACTTCTGTCAAAACTTCTGTCAAAATAAAAAACAACACTTTCAGACGTCCTGAAAGTGCCGATTTTATCCATGGTACGCCCGAGAGGGATCGAACCTCCGCTCCCGGCTCCGGAGGCCGGTGCTCTATCCACTGAGCTACGGGCGCATATCGCATAAAGAATTATAGCAGAATAATCAGTTCAGGTCAAAAATTATGGTCAAGTAAAGGATTTATAATTCTAAGAAGAGGAGGCCATGAAGAATGATGTTATTATATTACACTCCTTCTTGCTCAAGCAAAACACTTTTTGAGGACTTTCGCTCATTACGGCTTAATACTGAGATTAGCAGACCTGACAGGGTGATAAGGGCTGATATTCTGTAGACCCAGTGGGTTGAGGCTGAATACGCAATAGCGTAAGACAGGTTTTCCTGGTAGATATTAAGCAGCAAGGAAAAAATACTGGCAGAAACTGCAATACCTATGGAAAACGAGAAATTTCTCACTGTTGATATAAAGCCGCCGGTATAGCCTGCTTTTTCCTGGGGTACTGAACTCAGTATGGAACTGTTATTGGGTGAGCCAAAAAAGCCCATACCTATTCCCAAAAGTACCAGGCCGCCGGCAATCCTGAAAATACTTGCATCCTGGCCAAGGGTAGAGAATGTTAAATGAGCGCCGCTTAGTAATATAAAGGATATAGATGTCAATCTCGTGGGGCCGAATTTATCGGAAAGACTGCCTGCAAAAGGAGCAGTTACAGCCATAAAGATCGGGGGGATAGTCATCATTAAACCTGAATAAGCAGGGGAAAAATGCAGAAGTCTCTCCATAAAAAACGGCATGAGGAATATTACCCAGGTCTGTGACACATAAGCCAGACAACCCAGTATATTACCGTATAAGAAGGGTTTAACCCTGAAAAGTTCAAAATCCAGCATGGGGGATGGAGATTTTTTTTCAAATATATAAAAACAGGCGAGCAAAATAATCCCTGCCAGAAGCGGGCCGAATTGGATACTGTCTCCAACAGAGAGAGATAGAACCAGGACAATTGCAGCTATGGAAAAAAGCAGTATGCCTGGAAAATCAAATTTTTTGTCTTGACTATTTACCGGCTGTGAGGGTAAAAACCTGTAGGCAAGGTAAAAACCTATTAGACCAACAGGAATATTGAGCAAAAAAATAACCGGCCAGCCGAATTTTGCTACCAGAATTCCACCCAGGCTGGGACCGGTCATATTTCCTATACCAACCATACTTCCGGTAAGTCCCAGGGCTTTTCCGCGTTCCTCTGGGGGGAAGGTATTGGATACAATTCCTATGCCTGTGGCCATCATCATACTGGCCCCAAAAGCCTGAAAAGCACGGGAGGCTATCAGAAGAATAAGTGAGGTTGAAATACTGCAGAACAGAGAACCTATGGCAAAACCCAGGAACCCGAATGTATATATCTTATGACTGCCGATCCTGTCTCCAAGCTTGCCGAAAAAAAGAAGGGTAGAAGTGATTACCAGCATATACGCAGTGACTACCCACTGAACCTGCTTCATATCTACGGACATTTCTCTGGCAATGGTAGGGTTGGCAATATTCAATATGCTACCATCCAGGGTGGACATGAATATTCCTATAGATATTATTATTAAGACCTGCCATTTATTATCCAATTTCATGTCCTGTTTCCTTCCCGTAACAAATGCACATCTATTGAGAGTTTTGCATTAATTCAAAAAATCCAGGATGTCATTCTGAACGTTAGCGAACACCTTAATCGTGAGCAAAGCGAACATCAGTAGTGCCCGGAAGGTGAATCTTAAGATCCTTCGGCGTTGCCTCAGGATGACAGCACTAAAGTATCCAACGAATCATATTAAAAAGCTAATTATGCAAAATCCTCTATTATATTTCTTATGCAGGTATTAACATACATATTTATACTACCATAGCCGGAAAAATAATAGGTAAAATGAAAGGTAAAAAATTTGGGGGAAAAAGAGAAGATTGAGGTTTTGTGTGAAAACCTCAATCTTTTTAAGGGCAGTAACAGTTAAAAATTAAAGCAGGTATTACAGAGGATGTAAATCCGATATTTTTTTTAACGACCCATAATAGCAATAATAGCCTCCGCCAGCCAGCGGACTCCGTTTTCAGCCAGATCCTGACTTATGCTTTCGGTACCTACTTCGAATATCAAGGCAGTAGGATATAGATCCTGATTATAATCGCCTTTGCCTATAAAAATTCCTCTCATGAGTCCGGGATGTATTTCGTCTGCAGCTGCTTTAATGGTTTTGGCATAAGATAGATTGCTTTGCATATTGGGGTTGGAACGTCCTACCACTATCATAACCCGGGAAATATCCACACCATTAATAGTGGTATAATAAGCACTCTTGGGGGCAGAATCCCGATGTATATCGAAAGCAGCGTCAGGCCTTTCTTTTAAAAGTTGGGTTAATGTCCGTCTGGATCTATGATAAGCATTGATATCATGCGGTTCATGAATATTCAGGCTATGGCTTACACTGATGTTTGCTTTATTCAAGGCATCTGTCAGTGCTTTGCCGATCTGCAAGACATCTCCTTTTCCTGCTTCACTGGCCTGACCTGAGGTCGGGGTGTATGATTCATCAGTATGGGTGTGATAAATGATTACATGCCTGGGCGGGTCAACAGCCTGTACTGAAACATTGTTATCCAATAAAGCTATTGCTCCTGAACCGGTTTGGGATTTATTAAGAACACCAGCATTTTTCCACTCAATGTTCTGTAGCGAATCGTTTTTCTCATCCTTTACCCTGGCTACAGCGTTGCTGCCTTCGATACTTATAATTATATAGTGAATATTATTTTCATTAATATATTCGTCTTCTTCGTATACAGGGATTCCGGTTTCAAGAATAACATTACCTTCGGTATCCCTGACAGTGACATAGGCAGCAGCTTCAGCAGTGATATTATCGTTTGGCAGAATTGGCTTGCTTTCCGGGGTAGAGACGATGTTACCAAGATAAGCCCCAGCCATTGCCGTAATCATAATAATAAAAAATATCCAGATGTACCTCTTGCTGATTGTATCCATAAAAAAACCGCCTCTTTCTAATAATCAATAATATTATTCGGAAAAGGCGGTCTTATTATTCGAACCTTCAGGTATTTATTTTTTTTATCAATTACCGTAATTATTCATATTACGTAGTAGACAGGACTACGCACTAAGGGGAATTTTTGACACGGGCTCGCTACGCTCGCACACAGATCCTGCGGACGCAGATTAACACAGATTCTTTTTAGTATTTTTAGTTTGGTGAACGT
>JAHDSE010000067.1 GCA_018432955.1 Syntrophomonadaceae bacterium | reverse complement strand
GTCCTCCCTTCGGTTATCTTCATACTTTGAAAAGTCATTTATGCTTCGGCATTTTTAAATTCCCCCAGGGGATAATAGGGTATCATTTCATCCTCCACCCACTTCAAGGCATCAATAGGACTCATTCCCCAGTTCGTCGGGCATGTTGAAAGAACTTCCACCATGGTAAAACCCAAACCCCTGGCCTGTATCTGCAAAGCCTTTTTGACAGCCTTTTTGCATTTAATTACGTTTGCCGGATTATTTACGGCCGCTCGGTAAATATAAGCTGAGCCCTGGTTATTAGACAGTAGTTCAGCCATTTTAACCGGGTAACCTTCATTTTCCTTTTTCCTGCCATAAGGCGAAGTCGTTGTTACCTGCCCCAGAAGAGTGGTGGGAGCCATTTGCCCTCCGGTCATACCGTAAATGGCATTGTTTATAAAGATCACGGTAATCTTTTCCCCTCTGGCTGAAGCATGTACTATTTCTCCCATCCCAATTGAAGCTAAATCTCCATCGCCATGGTAAGTGAAAAGACAGCTGTCGGGCAGAAGTCTTTTGATAGCAGTAGCTATAGCAGGAGCCCTTCCATGTGCTGCTTCGAGCATATCACAATTAAAATAATCATAGGCCAGGACGGAACAGCCTACCGGGCAGATTCCAATAGCTTTTTCCCTGATATCCAATTCATCCAGGCATTCCGCGACAATTCTGTGAATAATCCCATGGGTACACCCCGGGCAATAATGAAACTGCGCATCAGTGAGACTTTCCGGTTTTTTAAATACCACTTTCATCTTAATATCCCTCCCTCTCCGCAATAAGCAAAAGCTGTCTGGTGATTTCTTCAGGATTGGGAGTGATACCTATGCGTCCATATAATTCTACAGGTGCTTTTCCTTCTACTGCCAGCCTGATATCTTGAATCATCTGTCCCATACTTATTTCTACTGAAAGAAACCTTTTAGCAGTCCTGGCGACCTCTTGCATCTTTTTGTCGGGGAAAGGCCACAGGCTTATTGGCCTGAACAGTCCTGCTTTTACCCCTTTTTTTCGCGCTTCCATAACTGATTTTTTAGCGATTCGTGCCATAATTCCAAAAGCAACTACGATAATATCCGCATCATCGGTAAGAAAAGTTTCTGCTCTTTGCTCGCTCTCGATAATCCGGGCATACTTCTTAAACAAATGCCGATTACGTTCTTCCAGAAATTCAGCAGAAAGATGAAGTGTGTTAACAACATTCGGGGCTCTGTCCTTGCAACCAGTAATAGCCCATGGTTTTTCAAAAAAATCGCTTACAGGCTCTCTGGGAATAACGGGTTCCATAATATTTCCCAGGGTTCCCTCGGCCATTATCATAACCGGAATACGATAACGATCTGCCAGTTCAAAGCCTTTAATAGCAAAGTCCATCATCTCCTGAGCTCCGGAAGGTGCCAGAACCATAGTATGGTAGTCTCCATGGCCTCCTCCACGAGTAGCCTGGAAATAGTCTGATTGAGCCGGCTGGATTCCTCCCAGGCCTGGCCCCCCTCTGGACACATTTACTATTAAGCAGGGCAACTCTGCCTCAGCAATAAAAGAAATACCCTCTTGTTTCAAACTCAAGCCCGGTCCTGAAGAAGCGGTCATAACCCGGGTACCAGTAGATGCTCCTCCATATACCATATTAATGGCAGCCAGTTCACTTTCCGCCTGAACAAACACCCCACCAATTGTGGGAAGTTTTCTGGCCATATACTCCGCAATTTCACTGGAAGGGGTAATGGGATAACCGAAAAACCCCCGGCATCCAGCGATCACAGCCCCTTCAGCCAGTGCTTCGTTTCCTTTCATCAATACCTTTTCCATACCATCACTCCTTTTCCACCTGGATAACCAGATCGGGACACATCAATCCGCAAATTCCACACCCTGTGCATCCATCTGTATCCAGTAAAATAACGGGATGATATCCCATAGTGTTTATGGTATGGTTATCAAAACCCAGCACACCTTTGGGACAAAATTCCACACAAAGCCCACAGGCTTTGCATCGGTCAGCCTGAAAACTAACCCTGCCCTTAGCCATCCTACATTCCTCCCTTAAGACCCCTGCAACCATTCAGGCCTTAAAAATAATTCGATTTTTTTAAGAATATTGCCATACTGACAAAGAAGCTGGTCGTAGAACCTTTTTTCCACAGTGAGATATTTCACAGACAAATCAAGCGATTCTGCATATCCTACTACTCTCCGATGTCCATTTATTATTAAATCCAGAGTAGTTTCTTCCACGAGATTGGGATTGCTGATAATTCCCGTAAATTTAATTTTGCCCGTGCCTTCAATAGTATTTTTGAGTTCAAGAATACTCTCCAGGTCAACGGCAAAAGGCCGGTATGGATTTATGACCAGGTACATTTCATATTCCGCTCTTTTAATATGCCTGCTCAAATACCCAATTACCAGAGCCCCTACCTCATCTCCGGTCAAATCAATATACATTTCATTGTCCTGGCTGACTAAGCCCATCATCTCTGCAGGAATATTAGGAACATCTCCAAAAGCCAGTTCCCCAACTGGAGCTACCAGCCTGACCCCTTCTTCTTCAAGTTCCTTCCTGAGCTCACGGGAAGCAAGAAATGGATTGACTATATCAAGGTCAGCAAGTATCACTTTCCCGCAATTTTTTGCCTTTTCCAGGGCAAGATTCAAGGCAATTTCACTTTTTCCACTTCCGAAACCACCAGCTAGTATAACAATATTTCCCAAACCGATTCCTTTCCTGGGCTTCATCGATAAACGGCTACCGTATACCAGGCATTTTTACTGTTCCATGGTATTTTTAAATAAAGCAAGCAGCTGATTTAACCGCTGAAATCAGCTGATTACCGGCGCCTGGATATTACTTGCATACATAAGCCGAATCACATTTGAGCCTCAGAACAAAAACATTTTTACTTAATGAGTAATAATAGAACAGTCTTCGTCGAAAATCAACAAAAATTTTATGGAAATTCTAAAAAATGAATAGTTTTCCTGCAAAAAAGGCAAGCATTCGCGCTTGCCTCAAATTATCAACGCACTCACTGCACGCCTTAACCGCAGTTTAATAATTATTGTTGACCTTCACCTTGTTGCCATTTCAGCTATTGAGCGATTTACAGCAATTATGCTTATTCAATTGATCAGCCATATATATCAGAACTGCTTCATGTTCTTGTCAGAAACTCTGTTCGTCAACAAAAACATCAACCAGTTCAGATACCATGTTTTCGATTTCCAACTCGTTCAATCCCAATATTTCCAGGGCTTCCTCCGATATAGGATATAACATCCCGTCTATTCCTATTCCTATGCCCATTGACACACAGATTGCATCAGCAAGGTGAACTATAGCGGTAAGCTCTTTATTGATTTCAGCCTGTTCCGGATGATGATGCAGGGCAATGGCCTCAACCAATTCAGGGGGAAGATTCCATTTTTCTGCTACTGTGGAACCTATCAGGGCATGATTGAAACCCAGGATCTCGTTTTCCGCTTCAATAAAGGAAACATTATCGGTATTTACCTTGGCCACTACCTCATGATAGGCTTCTTTCATTATATTATTCAATATTACTTTGCCGATATCATGCAATAAAGCTGCAGTATAAGCCAGATCAAGTTTAACAAACCTGGTTTTTTTGCCTATTAGACGAGCAGCCATGGCTGAACACTGGGAGTGTTTCCACAGTTCCCCGTAAGCCAGGGCATACCCTTCCATTTCCTGACTTAAAATATCACTGACTGAAGCTGCCATAACAATGCTGCGGATAGTCTTGAATCCTAAAAACACAATAGCATCAGCTACTGTCGCAATCCGGCGGGGAAAACCATAAAAAGCCGAATTAGACATCCTTAAAACCCGGGCTGTCATAGCTTGATCCTGGTTTAGGATCTCGGCTATTTCCTGGGCTGTAGAATCAGGATCTTCACATAGTTCCATTACCCTGACTACAATATGAGGCAGGGATGGTAAATCATTTACAGCCTCAACAACAGACTCCATGGATCTCTTGCTCAATTTTCTCCCGCCTTTGCAATTTATTTCCAGTTATTGACTTTCTTTTCCAGATATTCCTTGTACTCCAACAACTCTTCACACATCCTGTACATCAGCCGTTCTATTTCTGTTTTTGACAGCTTAATGTCTTCGGGTTCCAGTATTTCCACAGTTCTAAATTCTTCTTTCATGGTAAATTTTATAGCATCTTCCATGGATGCAGCAGTCAAAGATATTGATACCGGAGCAAAGGCCAAACTTTTTCCGCTTATGTCGTCATAAATAGAATAGATTTCGTGGCTCATGTCTATTTCGTCAATAACAATTCCCTGCAGGGGAACATTTCTGATTAAAGATACCTTGTGTTGCCTCAGTTCCTCTGCCTGTTCTTCTTCAGTTTTGCCCCCGAAAAACCGGTTGGCCTTTCCCCGTGCCATAAAATCAAAACGAACTCGCATTTTAAGTCTGGACAAAGTATTCTCCCCCATTCAAGATTAGATCACTTTCTAAATCCTAGTTCCATCAGTCATGAAATTTTGCTGTTATCTCTGCCATAAAAAGACCTATTGCCGCAGCCAATCCTTCTCCATAATTAATATTCAGATCAAAAACTGGTTCCAAACCCAGTATATCAAGAACTGTCCGATGTCCCCTTTCATCAGATAAGCTGGGGGCTATCAAATAAGTGTTTACCGAAGAATCAATTCGGCTTGCCAGGAGAGCAGCTACAGCGGTAACAAAACCATCAAGGACTATAGGTTTCTGCTTTTTTGCTGCCTCGAGAATAAAACCAGATAAAGCAGCTATCTCCAGACCGCCAAAACGTGCCATAAGATCAAGCAGATTATCTGCTTCTGGATAGCGGAACTCCAATGCTCTAGAAATAATATCGGCTTTTTTGTCTATAACTTTATCATCACCGGAACCCTTGCCTGCCATAACGGCAGGCGCATTAGCGGTCATCACTGCAGCCAGAGCTGCAGCACACAGAGTGTTGGCAACCCCTATCTCTCCCAAGCCTATTATATCAAACCGTGAATAATCAATTTCATCCCAAATCCTCTGTCCTGCAGCAATAGCCTTTTTTACCTCCCATTTTTCCAGGGCATCTTCGTCCAAAAAATTGGCACTGCCCCTTCTAATATTATGGTCAATAATCGCGGAATTTTCCATTTGTCTCGCCAATCCCACATCAACAATATACTCTTTTTTCCCTAAACGATTTAATAATATCGCCGTAGGTGCATTACCCTCCAGATGTCTTTTAACAATTCCATATGAACTCATAGGCTCATAAATACTGGTATTTTCACAACTAACACCATTGTCTCCGGCAAAAATTACCAGACAATAGTCCCGGGCGTTGTTGTTAAGCTTTTCCAATCTCGAATAAAGGAATTCCAGTCTTCCCAATCCCTGAATAGGAATTTCCACTCGCTTCATCAGTAATCTATTCCCCTTTTGGCAATAATCTTCTTTTCAAATGGGTGTTTGCGCATTATCATTTCCGTAAGCAAATCGCTGCGTAAACCCAGTTGCTGTGGACACTCCCTCCCGGTCAAAACAAGGTCTACGTTTTCGGGGCAAGTATCTATCAGCTCCACAATCTCTTCCTGATATTCAGGAAAGACCTGATAAAGGTTGATTATTTCATCCAGGATGATAAGATCCCAATTCCCTGAATTTAATTCCAAGGCTGACTTCTCAAGGCCCTTATGGGCTGTCATATAATCCGCATCTGTCAGAGAATCAGCTGTAACAATACATTCTCTTTGTCCAGGACAACAGTCTTGTCCTGGATAAGGACATTTCCTGCCGAAAGATAATACCTGCAAATCAGGACTCCCTATCTTTTCGATTGCCTTATATTCCCCGCTGATTCCGCTGCCTTTCAGGAACATAATAAACAACACCCTTTTGCCATGTCCCCAGGCACGCAGAGCCAGTCCCGCAGCCGCAGTAGTTTTGCCTTTGCCATTACCGGTATTGATAAGGAGCATTATCCCACAACTTTCTTAATATAATCGCTTTCCTTCGCCTAAGATATATTTGGGGCGGACTCTGCGATTTGCCTGAGTTTTTTTATTTCATCTATATTTAAATAGCGATATTCTCCAGCTTGAAGGTCCTCAAGACTCAAAAAGGAAATAGCTGTTCTTTTTAGGCTCAGAACCGGGTGGCCTATGGCAGCACACATTCTTTTGACCTGCCTTTTCCTGCCTTCATGGATCTCTATTTCCACTAAAGTCCTGGCATTATTTTTCCCAAGAATACGAACAATTGCCGGAGAAGTCATCCCATCATCCAGGAGTATTCCTTTTTCCAGGGAGTGAAGCTCACTGGCTTTTACATTCCCTTTTACCCAGGCCTCATATTTCTTTTTCATCTCATAACGCGGATGCATCATTAGATTGGCAAAATCCCCGTCATTGCTGAGAATCAATAAGCCTTCAGTATCAAAGTCCAGTCTTCCAACAGGATATACCCGCTTTTTCACATCCTGAAGCAAGTCAATAACTGTAGCTCTTCCCTGCGGGTCATAGACACTGCTGATATATCCCCGAGGTTTGTATAAAAGTATATAGACTTTCTCCACTTCATTGATTATCTGCTCATCGACTTCAATCCTGTCATTGCCGGGCGCAATTTTCACTCCCTGTTCCACAATTGTCTGTCCGTTCACCTTTACCCTGCCAGCGGCAATAATTTCTTCACTCTTGCGCCTTGATGCCACTCCCATCCGGGCCAGATATTTTGACAGTCGCACATTCATTCATCCTAGCATTCATATTTGTTCTTATTATCCTTAATATGTACTATTTTCTACATAATTAAATTCTTATCCTCTAAATAAATTCATTATAATTAAAGAAAGCTAAAAAACCGCTCGTTTTGGATGTTAAAATGGAGGATGGTCATATGGGCAACTTAAAAAAATCGCTTTTTGCTTTTGTTTTGATAATAATCGTATTAACCCTATTGCTTTTCTTGCCTTCAGGAAAGCAAAGTCTGGATAATGATACACATGAGGATGGAATATCTCCATCAGCAGCGAACGAGTCTTGCAGCGAATTACGGCTAAATGAAAAAGACTGCGAAAGGATTCTGGCGTTCTACCTGACATCTTATGAAAGCAAACTGCCCCGGACTACGAGTATAAGGGATTATGCGCTCAGTTTTGATAATTCCATGATATGTATAAATATAAAAGTACAAAAGGATAATATACTCACAGACATTCCCATTAATCTACATTTGGAATTCTCACCATCCAGCAGAGATAACAGTATCTGTATGGAACTAAACAAGGCTCAAATAGCCGGAATAACAGTTTCTTCGTCCATGGCCGCCGATCTATTGGCAAGCCTTGTCAGCAAAGTACCTGTAATCAGCTTTAATGGTTCCCAAATCTTGATAGACCTTGGAGAATACCCTTTTCAAATCATAAGCATCGGCTTCGATAATCAGGATCTTCTTATAAAATTCAGCCTAAAATTGTAGAGTGCCGGGATAGTCCTTTCAGGATCGAATGATGCAGAAATGCTGAGTAGCTGGACTGCAGAAGGAAGAATCCCCATACAGGAAAATCGGAATTAGCGTTTTCGTTTAAATAGCGGTCCACCCTTTCAATATTCTGATCGCCTAAACCCATAAGTCACAAATGCCAGTATTTTCTGTCCAGGCTTCTGTACTGAAGGGCTTCAGCCAAATGTTGCAGCTTTATTTTATCAGAATGCTCCAGGTCAGCTATAGTACGGGCTACTTTTAGAATACGGTCATAGGCCCGGGCACTCATTTTAAGCCTTTCAAAAGCATTCTTTAATAATCCTTCTGATTCATCATCGAGCATACAGTGTTTTCTTATTTCCGAAGGTCTCATTTGTGAGTTAAGACTGATTTTCTGGCGTTTAAAACGTTTCTTTTGCATTTCCCGGGCCTCTTTTACTCTTTGCAGCATAATTTCTGAATTTTCTCCAATGGAACGCTCCTTCAGTTGTTCGTATTCCACCCTGGGCACTTCCACATGCAGATCCATTCTGTCCAAAAGAGGCCCACTGATTCGCCCCAGGTATTTTTGTATCTGCAAAGGCGTACACTTGCATTCCACTTCGGAGCCAAAGAAACCGCAGGGGCATGGATTCATTGAAGAAATTAAAGCAAAATCTGCAGGATAGGTATGAGTTGCCTGGGCACGGGCGATGGTAACCACCTTGTCTTCCAGGGGTTGCCGGAGGGCTTCCAATACATCGCGGCTGAATTCGGGTAATTCATCCAAAAACAGAATACCATTCTGAGCCAGGCTAATTTCCCCCGGACGGGGTATTTTCCCCCCTCCAATAATACTGGCGGAAGATGCATTCTTGTGTGGAGCCCGAAAAGGTCTGACATCTATAAGGGGATGTATGGGGTTCAACAGGTTCGCCACAGAGTATATTCGAGTAGTCTCCAGAATTTCCTGTCGGCTCATCTCCGGTAAAATGCCTGGAACCCTGCGGGCCAGCATGGTTTTGCCTCCTCCAGGCGGGCCGATCAGTAAAACATTATGCAGTCCGGCAGCAGCGATCTGCAAGGCCCGTTTGGCAACATCCTGACCTTTTACATCAGCAAAATCAGGCAGGATTTGCTTATTGCTGACATCATTAAAGTTGAAAGGATTAACCGCTTTTAATTCAGTTTTATTTTCAAAATACTCGCATGCTTCCTGCAGAGTTCTGACAGGAAAGGATAATATTTCTGTCACCAGAGATGCTTCCTCACTGTTATCTTTGGGGATAATAAGCCTGATGTCTTTACTGGATTTTACCAGTTCGAGAACCATAGGAAGTACTCCGGGAATTTTCCTTATTTCTCCATTAAGGGATAGTTCACCTGATAAAAAATATTCTCCTGAAAGATTGTTTTCCAGCTGTTCGGAGGCTAAAAGGATACCCAGGGCAATAGGCAGATCGAAATGGCCGCCCTCTTTTTTTATATCTGCCGGTGCCAGGTTTACTATTATCCTGCGATTGGGGAACTCATATGCAGAGTTCTTGATGGCTGCTCTCACGCGTTCCCTGGCTTCGCGGGTTGCCTGAGATGCCAAACCAACCAGGTCAAAAGCAGGTAAACCATTCTGAATATCTACTTCTACTTTTACCGGTACTGCTTCTATTCCCGAAATAACAAAACTATTTAATGTAGCCAGCAAAAAAATCACTCCAAATATTGCATTAAATTTACAATTCGCTTCGAAGCAAATAATCCCTTTATTTAATTAAATTTACAAAAAATGATATTATACAATAATAATTTATTTGACACTCGGGTAATATTTTTGGACAAGAAGATTAACTATTTATTATTAGCCTTACTCAACTGACAATCATTGCAATAGCCATACACTTCGAAACGGCACTGTAAATCACTGTAACCATCAGTTTGTGATTTGCTCAACTGCTCCAGAGGGCAGAAATGCAAGGGGCTGATTTTCCCGCAGGAACGGCAGACAAGGTGGTGGTGATGCTGATTGGTTTCCCGCAGGCAGTAGGCAAATACACCATTGTCATTTTGATCAACCCGGCAAAGTATCCCCATAGCTGCCAGGGTATCCAGGTTTCGGTATACCGTAGAAAAATCCATACCGGGATAATCCTGAAGGAGTTTTTCATGCAGCATCCCGACTGTTACCCATCCACTTTCTTCCAGCAGGTATTCCAGAATAGCCTGACGGCGTTTGGTCATTTTGTATCCCTTTCGGGCAAGCTCCTCTTGCAAATCACTAAAATTCATTTGCTGTTTCAGCCTCCCTTCATACTTGAGGATTTTGCATAATTAGTTTTTTATATTATTAGCCAGGTACTGTCATCCTGAGGCAAAGCCGAAGGATCTATAGATTTCCCTTTTCACTGAATATCAAAGCTAGAAATTACTGCGAAAAAATAAAGACCTGAGATATCGTAAAAGTTGGAAAACAGCATAAACAAAAACAGAAAAAATTACAATAGCTGCTCCTGAAGCAATATTATATTCATATGATAAACCGAGACCGGCCAGACAGAAAAATGCACTTAGCACTATTGCCAGGCCCATAATCACAGCCAGGTTCGGCTTAAACAGGCGAGCCAGGGCAGGAGGAACACAGAGCAGAGCCAGCACCAGAATAATACCCACTACCCTGATGAGTACAATGACTGTTATGGCAATCATTATATAGGTTAGAGTTTCAGCAAGTACCACCGGCAAGCCCAGAGCAGTGCTGAATTCTTCATCGAACAAATAGGCCTGCAAAAGCTTGAAAATTCCTGTAACCGTGATAATTAAAATAAGATCCAATCCGCCCATAATTATCAAATCAGTTTTGGTTATGGTCAGTATATCCCCAAAAAGATAAGAAGTCATATCAGGCGGATAACCCGGTGTCAAAGAAACAAAAACAATACCCAGGGCCATTCCCAGGGGCCAGAACATTCCTATCAGCACATCGTTTATGACTCCTGATCGTCGCTGAATACAGGCAATGGATAAGGCGGAAAACACTGAAAAACCCAGTGCAGTATATATGGGTTCTATATTCAAAAAATATCCCAGGCCAATACCGCCAAAAGCAGTATGCGCAATCCCCCCGCTCATCATTACCAGCTTCTTTTCTACTATGATAGTACCCAGCAGTCCACAGGCAATACTCGCCAGCAGAGTACCAATAATTGCATTTTGCAAAAAACCATATTCAGCAATTAGTGAAATCATTCTATTCCTCCATGTTCTTCCAGAACCCGGTGGGGTACACCATGGGCAATCAGGTCTACCGGACATCCATAAAGCTCCAATACCAGCTCCTGACTAATATTGGGTTCACCATGGTAATACAGGCTGCGATTGATACAGGCAATATCTTTCACATAGGCACTGATAGCCAGAGTATCATGAGTAACCATAATAATTGTCATTTCGTCGTTTAGTTTCTGCAATAATTCATAGAGATGAGAACTGGCACTGGCATCCAGGCCGTTGGTAGGTTCATCAAGCAGAAGCATTGCAGGTTGTACGGCCAGTGCCCGGGCAATCAATACCCTCTGAAGCTGCCCTCTGGATATTTGCCCTATCTGCCGCTCAGCCAGATCCAATATGTCAAGACGTGATAAGCATTGATCCACTATTTTCAGATCACTGTGCCGGTAATGGTGCCAGAATGGCTTCATACCAGCCAGACGGCCGCTCAAAACCACCTGGCGGATAGATATGGGAAACTGCATATTTATGGTGCTTGCCTGGGGAACATAGCCAACACAATGGCGTTTTTTTCGAGGATTATAACCCAGCAATTTCACCTGGCCTTTCCATGGTTTAATAAGCCCCAGCATTAATTTTAAAAGAGTAGTCTTCCCCCCGCCATTAGGGCCTATTATGCCGGTGAAACTGCCTTTTTCGATCAGCAGATTAACATTGTCCAGTACAGCTGTCTGACCATAACCTGCTGTCACATTCTGTATTTCTACCATTTCTTCAGTCATTGTCGTCACTCTTCTTTCAGAACGCTACTGAATACAACAGCTGTCTTACGCAGGTTGTCGATATAGTCAGGTGCGAGTGGTGCTATCAGTTCCGCCCGGCCACCTATCTCTGCAGCCAGAGACTGTGCTTGTTTTCCATCCATTTCTGCCTGGTAAAAAACCACCTTTATGTTTTCAGCTCGGGCAAAATCAATCAGCTCCTGGAAATCCTTTGCAGTTGCCGCTTTTCCTTCCTTCTCCAGAGCAATCATTTCCAGCTCATAGTCATCTGCAAAATAACCCATGGAAGGATGGTAGACAATAAAATTCCGCCGGGGAGGATTTGATAAGGCAGCTTGTATATCCTGATCCAGCTGCTCCAACTGCGCACAATAGTCAGCAGCATTTTCCCTGAAGTAATCAGCATTCTGGGGTGATAAACCAGACAACTCATCAGCAATAATTTTTACCATTTGGATTACTCTACGAGGGGACATCCAGCAATGGGGATCTCTTTGGCCTGCTGCTATTTCCCTCGGTGGATAAACAGCATCCACCCGTGCTGCGAGGTCAACCAGCTTCAGTTCTTTATTTATCTGTTCAAATTTGGGCAGTATATTCTTCTCGGCAGGAACAGCAATCGAAAAATAAATCCTGGCCTGAGCCAAATCCTGCAGGGTTTTCGGGGAAGGTGAATAATTGGCCGTACTGGCTCCAGGGGGAACCATGGTAATCACTTCTACCAGATCTCCTCCTACTGCTCTGACAAATGTCTCCTGGGGTAAAATTGATACAGCCACACACGTTTTTTCCTCATTATCAGAATCCGGCAGATTTTCATCTTGAGTCCCGTTACAGCCAGCAGCTATCAGCAGAAGCAATGCAAAACCAATTATTAAAGCTCTCCATTTGTGCTTCTGTCCGGGTCTTATCATATTTCTTTTTCCCCCTTTAAAATAATAAGTAAATGCAAGTATTTGCATTTACTTATTATTATCATAATCAAGCCCGGCAAGTCAAGCCATATAAATCGAGATAATATGTCAATTTTATACAATTGAGGCCTTCGCATTACTCAAAAACCGTGTAGCAGATGATATTATAAATAATATGTCCAATGCAATGATTAGGCTGATCAGGTTTTTTATAATTCCCTATATAATACCGGTGCTTGCCAGTCCAATTAACTTGTTTATATCTGTTGCCTATTTTCTTTTTTTGTTTATTGTATCTATATCATATTCTATATTGGTTAACCTTCTATCCATTAGTTTCAGCCGTTCTTCTATTTGCTTGATTTTTTCAAAAACAGCGGCATCAAATACTCCGATAACAGCACCGCATTGTGCACATTGAAACAGCCTTAATCCGGCATCAGAAGCATCTGCTGAATAGTTTGTCAACTCAAACTCTTTTCCCCCGCACTTGCCACATAAAGAAACAGCCAAAAAAACTCCTCCCTTCAATTATTCAAACAAGTATTTATTCAAGTTTCTACATAATAATCTGCTATCCTTCTGAAAAGCTATAGCAATGTAAATACTATAAGATAAAATATCAAATAATTTCTCTTTTTATAAAAAGCGCAAAATACAAAACATTTTGTCAATACTTTTCTTATTAAGCAGGAAATCAGGCAAAAAAGGCGAAAGGTTAAGAATATTTAAGATGGGAGGAAACTGATGACTGTCAAGTTAATTACGGATAGCACTTCATATATAGACAAGAAAATCCTTGAGGATCTTGATATTACCATGATCCCATTGAGTGTTCATTTTCCCGATGAATCTTTTCAGGAAACTGCAGTTGATTATGAATATTTTTATGCAAAAATTGCCAGCAGCGGAATAATACCGAGCTCTTCACAACCCCCTCAGGAAGAATTATATAATGCTTTTGAAAAAATAATCTCCCAGGGAAATGAAGCATTGGGAATCTTTATTTCCAAAGAAATGAGCGGCACCTATGATTCCGCTCTGAAAGCAAGAGAGAGGATTTTGCAAAAATATCCCGATGCTGTTATCGAAGTCCTTAACTCAGGCAGCAATTGCATGTCCCTTGGTTTTCCTGTTCTGGAAGCAGCCCGGGCAGCATTGAAAGGAAATCCTCTGCATGAAGTACTGGCAACGGCCAGACAAACCATAAGCCGCATGCATTTCTATTTTGTGCCTGTAAGTTTAGAGTATTTACGGAAAGGTGGGCGCATTGGGGGAGCTGCCGCTCTGCTGGGTTCCATATTGAATATAAAACCTATTCTTTTTGTAAACAAGGAAGGCAAAACTGATCTCCTGGAAAAAATCAGAGGCAGCAAGGCTGCTATTAATAGACTCTTATCCCTTCTTGATAAAGATTTCCATACCAGTGGTTTAAAACATGTAATAGTCCACCATATAAACGCACCCGAAAAAGCACGCGAACTAGCCAGGACTATTGCCGCCCGTTATAGCCTGGATATTCCCATTACATCCATAGGTCCTGTTATTGGTCTCCATGTCGGTCCGGGAACAGTTGGCATTGTATATTGTACCCAAAAATAATTAATACGCCACCAGACCGCCGAATTCTCATCGGCGGTCTGGAAAATTCAAACTGCTTAATAATAATATCATTTCTTATTTAAATACCAGTATTGTTGATGTTTGATTAATATGTCCTATGTATTCTTCTCCATAAGTCGAGAAACCTATGGCAGGAATATCTTTATAAATCTGCCCGTAATCATCGGTTTTGCCCTTTTGTTCCAGTTCCAGAGTCCTCAAGATACAATGAAAGTCTATTATTCCGGAAATCCCCTTCAATTCCTCTAGCTTATTTTGAATTGCTTCCCGGGTATCGTTAACAATATCAGTGGAGTTCAGGATCGATACCTCCATACCTTCGAGAATATTGCAGTAAAAAACCATTTTGCTGCCATCAACCCTTTGAGGACTTCTGACATATATTTCATCGCCGTAAATCAATCCAACCGGATTGCTCATAAAATAATTGACAGCATCCTCAGCAGCAACTCCCAAAGCATTTGCATATGCTTGAACTGCAGGAATATCGTTGAATTCAATAATTTCTCGCGCTTCTGCGTTAACTTTTGTTGCTATCAATTGTTTATCCAGGGACTCAAAGCTTTGAGTCTTAATTATATCAAAGCCTGCACTTGGTTTAATAACCGCCAGTACAGCTGCATCCGTGTAGGCCTTTCCATTTGCATAAACATATGTTTTACTGAATTTCAAATCATCTCCGGCTGAGCCTCCAATGAATATAATATTGGTTTTATCCCCAATCTTGTCCATGAGTTTTTCTTCTGCAAAGCTCAAGCCGTCAACAAGCACTATCCCTGCATATTGGCTGTAATCCAGATCTGCCATAGGTACCTGAAAATGTTCCTCAAAGGCATCAAATGCCTGGTCAACGACACAGTTGCTTTGAATGTTTTCCACAACTTCCACCTTAAAATCTGCAATGGCTTCTGAATTAAAGGCCATAGCAACAATTGAGTTTTTCATCATTTTCCCGCTCGTGATTTCACCTGCTGTCGAACAGCCAAATATTTCAGTTAAAGCAAATCTTTCCTGAAGCGTGGTAATAAG
>JAHDSE010000023.1 GCA_018432955.1 Syntrophomonadaceae bacterium | reverse complement strand
TTTCTATTCTTTCCCGGTAAATACCAGGTTTTATAATAATTAACTGTCCATCAGAGGCCGTATCGACTGCTTCCTGTATTTCGCGAAACTCCCCGGTACCATTGACATCCACTATCAAATCTGGTAAGAAAAGCGATTGTTTTTCAGGAGAAACCGGTAAAAGAATGCTCTCCTTCGTTTCTTTCCTTACCTGAGTGGAAAATTCCTGAATTTTATCTATCCGGGGACCGGCCTGAGCTGGATGTTTTTTTCTTTTTACTTCCATAAGCAACTTGTCCACTGTCTCAGCCAGCACCTGTATATGCCTGGAAAGAGGCGGAGTCATAGCATTCAGCCAGTGGTCAGTGGAAAGATAGTATTCCAGGGATTTTGACAGGTTCACTTCTTCAATAATAAACGAAAGTATGGAAATACTATCACTGGCTGCCTTATTCACTTCTCTTAAAACGTGAGGCGAGGAACTGGAACTGGAAGACAAAACAAGAACCAGAACACGGCAATGTTCAATGGCATTTATAATGGATTCCGCGTATTCTACGCCGGGCAGGACATCCCTGGGAGCCATCCAGCATTTAATGTTTTTTGATTCCAGTGTTGCACATACTGCTTCAGCAATACGTAGATTGGCCGAAGCATAACTAATAAATACATCATGGGCCACTTATGATAACCTCCCTTTACCCTGATTTACTATGCCCGTATTCCTATCAAACCTTCTCAATCTTATAGCCCATGGCTACTATTGTCATCAGGGTCTGCAGGGCTGTAGTCCGGTCATATTCTTTCTCTGATTCCGCCAATTCCTCGTAACTGATAAGCGAAGGGTGTTTCTTGCGCAAATCATCTCGCTTTTCTCCATAGGTCCAACCTTCAGAAAATCTTTTCAATGACCAATGGTCATGGACACTCCTGGCAATCAGTTCCGTTAATTCCAGAATATCCTCACTAAGATGCACATTGGAAGTGTCAATTGGTTGAGGTTTATAAGACATTTGTTATTGCCTCCTTTTTTAGAACTTATATATAAAACCTGCCGATATGAAGAAAACCCCGGTATTTTAATATGCAAAAATAACAATTACGTTACTTACCTTTACCCGTCTCTTAATAAGAAAATTATTTTCTCCAGCTCTGGCCCTTTGCCAGACAACTTCCCATAAATATTTATCTGCTCAATTACTGCTGATCTTTCAAAGGAATCCGGGCAGTGAAGTCCCAATGCCCGTTCAAACCTCTGATAAGACTCATTAAAGCTGTCCTGCAACAATTCTGCCTCTGCCAACGAGCTATCCATCCACCAGTTTTCGCCCTCTCGCTTGGCCCAGGAATCCAGAACATATCTGGCCAGTTTTATCCCATTTTCTTCTTCTGTGCCTCCAAGCAACCTGTACAAGTAAGCTGCATTAATGGCCGGATAATAATCATCGATATTTCGGCGAAATGCCTCCAGATATAAATCTTTTGCCCTTTGCAATAAGTCAAAATTGACTTCTTCTTGATTCTCTTTTCCCTCATCATTTATCAAGGCACGACGCTTATACTGTGCAGCCAACATAGCCAGAGTATCTGAATCCTTCAAGCCCAACTGCCAGAGACCATAAACAATGTCACCGGCTTCCCCATATTCTCCTATCCGGCTCAAACAATTGGCCTTAAGTTTTAATATTTCTTGATTAAATCTGTATGGATATATTTGAACCCCGTTTAATTCAATGAAAAAACTCTCCAAATTATTTATACACTCTATAGCTTCCCTATACATACCGAATTTTTTGCTCAATCCTGCCAGTTGCACAAGAAAAGCCCCTGAACTGTTCTCCGTTTTAATACCATAAATCGCACTTTTTAAAATCTCTGTATCCTGTGATCTATTTATATAATCCAGTACTTCCTGTTCCCTGCTGCTGGCATAAGGCAGTAGCGGAAAAGAAGCGCTTAAATCCATGGCAAATATTTTATCAATCAACTGCGCTTTTTCACCCTCGCGATAGAGACGATAAAGTTCTTTTTCTCCAAAATTTTTCGCTAATTCCACAATACCCAATTCATCAAATTTTACCTCTGTTAATGGTTTCTTTAAATTCTCTATTGCATCCTTGAATTCTCTGGTAACATATATTTCACCTGTCCTGGTTACCGGTTCGATTCTGGCAGCAGTGTTAATATTACTTCCATACATATTGGCTCTTCCCAGTACTTCATCCTTGTAAACGAAGAACTCTCCATAATGCCCCCCTATGCGAGGCAAGAGGCTGCGCATTCCTGCAGACTCAAAATCATAGGCATTAAAGAAATCCCGGTATTCCAATACCAGATCAACCGCATCTTCTCCCTCGGTAAATACTGCAACAACTGCATCTCCCCAGGTATTAAATACTTCTGCCCGGTCAAAGTATTTTTGAATTCTCTTTGCCAGTTCACTATTTACCTTATTAAAAAATATCTCGGTTTCCTTTTCCGAAAGTTTTGAGTATCCCTTCAGATCAGAAAATATAATAAAGCCTTCCATAGTTCCGGGACCTCCTATGTATTTCCTGGGACTTGCTTAATGACTTAACTCCCAATGATATGAGCATATGGGGAAACTTTTACTCAATACCCCTGGAGAAATGCGACAATTTATGACTTAATAATATCAGAACCTTGTTTTACTTTCCATTTCTTTCTTGTGAAAATCGAAAATTTTACGCTTCCTTTTATCCATTATCAATTTATAAACAAAAAAGATCCAAAATTTATAGCCTTAACGTTCTATGTTTTAATAATTAACCCTGGACCTTTTTCCTTTATTTGTCTGACAAATTAAGCCGGGACCTTTATGATTTTAAGCAACTATTCACTTAATATACTCCAGCAGCTTCGAGGCACCCCTTATTCCTCATAGGCTCAATCATTCACAGTAGAGAGACTGCGTCTCAGTCTCTATACTGTGGAGTTATCAAAAAAGCCAGCCTGTTAACAGACTGGCTCCATATATTCTCAAACTACTGAGGGAATTTTTTTTATCTTCTTCTATACTGCAATTTTTTGTTTTTCACGATTTTAGCACTTTTTTTACCTGGCAGATTGGAATTTATGTTCCTTGCAAAATTGCCGCCCGCAGAACTGAATTCCATGATATTGGATGATGGTTCTTCGCCAAAAACCGCAAAGATTGAAACCCCCAGCCCATATTGCATTCGATAAAGGGGTGGATCAAAGCGCTTCGTACAAAACTCCTCCGGTGCCAGATTAAGCTGTTTAAACTCGGCAAATCGTTCTTCGCCATCATAGAGGTAGACCTCCTGAATATAAGTATCCGCTGAAGCGGTCCTGAACCTGAGAAAAACAGCTGCTAGCTGCATTGCTTCGCTATCCACAATAGTGGAACTCGGGATAGCAAAATGAAAAAGGTTGGTTGTGCCATTTTTCCCCTGAACTCGGATTCCCGAATCTTTACGCTGTACCGAATCCAGACATTCAGGATATTCTATATGCATACTGTTGCCATGTGTCCACATGGATTGGGTTAAAAAGCTCATATATTCGTTGCCCCTTTAACAGTTTTTTAGAAACCTTTTGAATTGTTTCACTACTATAATATGAAGGAGCAATTAATAAGTTCCCAATAAAGAAATCTCAAACACTAAAATCTCTCAAAAACTAATCTTGATTGGCAGCAAAAATTTCATTAAAATCTCCAGCAATTTCTATAAACTTTTCCAGTATCCCGGGGTCAAAGGCCCCTGGAGCAGTTCTTTCATCTCCTTCGGTCATTATTTTCATGGTCTTGTAATGGCTGAAAGCCGGCTTGTAAGGTCTCTTGCTCCGTAGGGCATCGTAGTTGTCGCAAATTGCTACTATCCTTCCTTCTATGGGTATTTCTTCACCCTTGAGACCACGGGGATAACCTTTGCCATCCCACCGTTCATGATGAGTCAGAGCAATGCTTTCCGTCATGTTAATCTTATCATGTTTTGAGTTGGACAAAATCCTGGCTCCGGTAATAGTATGGCTTTTCATTATCTCAAACTCTTCATCAGTCAACTTCCCCGGTTTTAAAAGAATCTTGTCATAAATACCTATTTTACCAATATCATGAAGGGGAGCAGCAAAGGCTATTGATGCGATGAAATCTGGTGTCATGCCTATGGCTTCAGCCAGCCTGGGAGCATAAATCCCCAGTCTCTTATTATGTAATCCCGTATCAGTATCCCTTAACTCTGCAGCAGCAGTCAATCTTTGTACTACTTCATTGCTCAGCTCCTGTACTATTGTCAGAGCCTCTGATAATTCCCTGGTTCGTTGCTCGACTGTTTCTTCAAGGTTTCGGGTATATTCTTCTTCCATTTCAGCATACTTGATCATTTTTATAGCTTTGTCCAGAGCTGATAAAAACTGTTTGATATCCAGTGGCTTCATTACAAAATTATCCACTCCCAGGTTAATGAGTTCTACCAGATACCTGGATTCATCATGGGCAGAAATTACCAGAATTATCTGTTTGGAATCCAGCAATCTAATGTGTTCTACCATTTTTACCCCGTTCATCACCGGCATATTTATATCAGTGATTATCAGGTCATAGCTGCCTTTTTGGTATTTATCCAGCCCTTCCTTACCGTTTTCAGCAGTATCAACCTCCATAAAAAAGGTAGCCAGGAGCCTTCTGGTATTCTCACGCAACTCGCGGTCATCTTCCACATACAGGACTGTAATCCCTTGAGCAGCTTCCTTCAGTTCTTTTGGGCTAATCATTTTGCCATATTGCCCCCCTCCTGCAGAACCGGCAGTTTAATACTGAAGCAGGCACCTTTAGGCAGATTGCTGACCAGGAGTTCACCTCCGCAGTGTTCCTCAACTATCACCTTTGACATATACAAACCCAAGCCCGTACCCAGAGCCGCTCCTTTGGTGGAAAAATAGGGATCAAATATTCTTTCCATTATTTCTTCAGGAATACCCCCACCGTTATCTTTTATCTCCACCACCTGAAAACCGTTCTCTTCGTAACCACTTATTACTATTTCAGGATCTGCGGTTTCCTGGTCAATAAAAACATCGGCCGCATTTTTGATTATGTTAAGAAAAACCTGCATCAGCTCATTTGGATAAGTAAGAATAGGTTTTGTAAATAAGTAATCCTTTATCAGTCCGATTTTCTTATATTCCAGGGACTTGCCAATAATGCCCAGCGTACTGCCGATTACATCATCGATCAAGGCGATATCCTGAGGGTTATCCGGTTTAAAGAAGTGCCTGAAGTCGTTAATGGTACTGGAAAGGTATTGCGCATGATTGTTGATTGCATCCAACAATTCTCCAAACTGTTTATCATCATACATGTCGAGGTCAATAAAAACCTGCAAATTGCCGGCCAGAGTACTGATAGAAGAAAGGGGCTGTCTCCACTGGTGGGCTATCATACCTATCATTTCCCCCATAGCCGCCAGCTTCGAATTCTGCACAAAAAGCTGCTCCTGTTGTTTTCTCTCTTCTATTTCTCTTTGCAGTTTCATATTGAGATCTGCGGTTTCCTCGACCATAGTACTCAATATCTCGTGTTCCCGGAGAAGTTCTTTTTCCTGGTATAGATGACAATTCTCCACCTTGTTTAAACCATTATAAATAGCAATAGCCATGTAACGGCAGGAATTGTAACCACATGCCGCACAGTTTCTGAAGTCTCTTTCTTCCACCTTGTGCATATCTGCATAGATCTTTTGCAGTTCGCTTTCAGAGGGAATTTTTATCTGCACATTGGAAGACAGATCCCGGTAATTGCAATAATCAAAATTATGCTTCTGGATAATATCTTCCAAAAATCTTCCCAGTGCCTGCTGTTTTTCTCCATCCATTACAGCTTCTTCAGCACGCCTGGCAATTAATGCTTCAGTTTCATCCACCGGCGTTCGGCAATTAATACAACCCGGGCCGATATTACAACCATTTTCACAGCTCAATATGTCAATTATCAAAGGCAGATTGGCATCATTGGCTGCAATCCTTTTCTCCAACTCCCTTAAATACCTCTTGTATACCTTTTTCCCTTCCACCCTGGCAATAGCACTGGCAGGAGTATCCGGGTAATGGTGCAAATAGGCCGCTTTTAATCCTCCCGGAGTAGAAAAAGCTGTAGCTATCCCAGCAGAAACTGCATTATCAAATTCTCCATCTTCCAAAGTGTCCAGGTCAATATTATGTTCTTTAAAAATATTTACCAATGATTGAAAAGTAACATTATATTCGATCATTTGGCTATCCTGAAATTCTCTTCTCTTGGCCAGGCATGGAGAAATGAAAGCCAGTTCACAATCGGGATGAAGAGATTTTACATAAATCGCCACATCATGAACCGGACTGCCGCTGGGTGCCAGGTGTTTTATCAATTCAGGATAATACAGTTCTATATATTTTACTATCACCGGGCAGGATTGCCCTATAAGGGGAAGCCTGGCCTTCCCGGACTCAATAGCTTGATGATAACAAACCGCGGTTATTTCAGCTCCCAGTGAAACATCATAGACGGCTTCTATGTCAAGCATCTTGAGCGCTGTTATTAATTTCTTCAGCGTAAAATTCCCCTGTGCCGAAGGTGCCACCAGGGCAATTATCTTTTTATTATTCAGGGCCTGGGAAAATTGTTTTGCATCATCAATTGGATATCTGGCGCTCTTTTCTATTACCCCTCTATGGCTTTTTATACAGGCTTCAATACATTTACCACAGGCAATACACGAATTATTATTGAACTTGACAACATCGCCGCTTCCATCGCTGCAGATCTTTACCGGACAAACTGCTATACACTGGTGGCAATTAATACAGTTTTCTTCCTTGATACCAATTACTTCAATTAGTTTTTCCATATTATACCTTGATTCACAAAAGTAATACTCTACTTTTTGCTTTAACAATGATAAAGCAGGAAACTTGAAACAAATTCTACATTATTTTGAATGTCATCGATTATCCAACTGCCAGTATCCGGGGCAGAATCCGCTATAAACAGCACAAGGATGGCATCCAAAACCTGCTTCATTTACATCTAAAGATTGTTCCCTCAATTACGAACAGAGGAAATAAACATACAATCCTGTTGAAAAATCAAGTTTCCCTGAATACAAGTTTTTTCCCTCCCTTCGTCAAAGGATAATGTTAAATAAAATATTCTACAATGTTCCTTATTATTCCTTTTTTTAAGTGAAGATTTTCAGATAAAGGAAGGAAAAAGGAGGCTGCTAATCCTCGTCCAGAACATAACCCGCTATATTACGACAATGATCACTTATCCTTTCCAGGTTAGCCAATAAATCTAAAAAAACGGCACCATTATTGCCATTGCAAACCCTCTCATTCAGTCTTCTGATATGAGCTCTCCGATAATCAGCCTGTAGTTTATCAATAATTATTTCATTTTCCACCACCTGTTTGGCAAGAGCAACATCTTCTTTTTCTATGGCTTCAAATGCCATGCGCAGTGTCTCATCGGTAATTTCTATCATATTATCCAATTCCGTTCTGGCTTCTCCAGAAAAGCTGACATTGTGTTTCCCGGCATAATCGGCCTGCTCAATTATATTCTCACAATGGTCGCCAATCCGCTCTATGTCATTTAAAGACTGTAATATTATATAGGCATGATGAGAGTCTTCCACAGAGAGACTTCTTTCCGAAGCCAGTACTATGTAATCCGTAATTTCTCTCTCCAGGTTATCTATTGTATCTTCCAGAACTACTGAACGCTGATAACGTGATTCTTCACGGCTGTTGAAATACTCTATGGAATTAGTAAAGGCTTCTCTGGCAAGCTGCCCCATACGCATAGTCTCTCTGGTTGCCTGGGACAACGCTACCGAAGGATTGTTCAAAAAGCGTTTATCAATGTACTGGATTTTGAACCCTTTTTCCTGCTCTTCTTTGCTGTCAGGGATAACCTTGGTCACTACATAAGCCAGTACCGCTACCAGAGGCAAATGCACCAGGGTATTGCTTACGTTAAAGGCCGCATGAGCCTGCGCAATCTGCAGTTTTATATTCAAAGTCTCCCAACTGCCAGCAAAACCAGGAAGCAGAATAAAAAGACTGTTGGTTAAGGCAATTACTATCTTCTCAAAAAGGCCAGCCCAGAACAGGGCCAGGAAAATCACGGTGCCGGTAACATTGAATAAAAAATGAGTCAGTGCAGCCCTGCGGGCAGCTACACTGGCACCAATAGAAGCCAGCAGAGCGGTAACAGTCGTACCAATATTATCTCCAAAAAGAATCGGCATCGCCTGATTAAAAGAAACCGCTCCCTGATAAGCCAGTTCCTGCAATACTCCAATAGTAGCACTACTGCTCTGGACAATAAAAGTAAAGCCCATGCCAATTATTACTCCAATAAGTGAATTCCCTTCTATGCTGGTCATCAGGTTTATAAAAAGCGGCAGATCCTTAAGAGGTTTCATTCCCTGTCCCATTATCGTAAGACCAAAAAACAGGACTCCAAAACCCAAGACAGCTTTTCCTATCAGTTGAGATTTTTTGTTTTTGGAAAACAAAAAAATTAATGCACCTGTGCCTAAAATCGGGAGTGCATATTCTTTCAGATTAAATCCAATAAGGTAAGCAGTCAAAGTGGTGCCAATATTGGCCCCCATTATTACCCCGATCGCCTGTCGCAAATTAAGGAGTTGTGCATTAACCAGACCAACCGTCAAAACTGTGGTGGCGCTGCTGCTTTGAATCAAGGCAGTTACCATGGCGCCGGTAAAAACTCCCCTGATCGGATTCCTGGTCCCCTGTTCCAGAATAGTCCGCATTCTATCACCGGCAACTGCCTGCAGAGCATCTGACATAAATCTCAAACCAAACAGGAACAGTCCCAAACCACCTATGAATGAAAACAAGACATCCCGATAAGAAATATCCACTATTAGCATTTCCTCCTGGTATTCATTACTAAATACGTTTAATGATTCCCTGTACTTGTCCTTTAATATTCTTATATAATTCTATAGTATTTTGTGGTTTTTGGCGCTTTCTTAACAATAAATTAATATTACTTTTACAATATTTTTTCACCAGCAGGTAACCCTGTTGATGCCATCAGTCTTATCCTCGCTCCTCACAGATGCACCCAATTGGATATAGAGATGCTCTTGCAATGATATTTGTCCCTTATAATCGCATAAAAAAAACAGCAAGCAGTTTTGTATTCTGCCGGCTGCTTTTAATAATTAATTCTAGGGTGCGGTCACATTGGAGACATCTTTGATTTTGCACAGAGAAAGGGCCGCTACGTCATCAGCACTGGTAATATCAAGTATTACAATACCTTCCCCGGTGCTCAATACTTCTGCATTCTGAATAAAATCAAGCGAACCAATCCCTTCACTTACCACATCCACAGAATAGCCGATTATACTGTCAAAAAACACGCGCCAGGGGGTTTCGCAACAAGCACAGTCACCTGTCCGCGGTGTAAGCGGCGGCTGTAAAAGCTCAACATTTCTTACTTCCGGTGCAGCAACACCAGCTATATGACAGATGGAAACGGTAATATCATCGTTAGCTACTGTAATATTCAACAGTCCTGTGCTTACCGAGTTAATAGTGGCATTATTGTATTCGCCACCCGGATTTACTGTGGTACTGAGGGTCACTGTTTCTCCTATCAACTGTTCCAGGACATATCTCATCGGTTCATAACAGCAGTCACAAAGTGAATCAGCGGGGGGGCCCTGTGGTCCTTCCGGTCCCTGTGGTCCTTCCGGTCCCTCTGGTCCTTCCGGTCCAGGTAATCCCTGCGTCCCCTCCGGTCCAGGCGGTCCAGTTAATCCAGGCATTCCTTCTGGTCCAGGTGGTCCGGGGGGACCGGGTTGAGTACATTTGTGATAGGAATGAATTACCTTGACTACCCGGCAAGGGGGATAAGTTCTTTCTCTCCTGATATACAATTTCATAACACTCCTCTATATCGGATTTGTTTATTATATGTAATGTATATAAAGTGAGTGACTTTATTGTCAAAATATTTGTGAACAGAATAGAACAAACCCCGTTATATTCCTGTAGTCAGAGCGCAAAAAATGAATGCTCCTTTTCATCAATGGCACTGCTGAACCAATCCCCCTGGACATCGCTCTACCTCATTAGTCAAACATTCGAAATGTACTTTGCTTCCCCTTTTAAGAACACACACAGCTTCAATCAATCTTAAATAGATTCAGGCACTCAGCCTAATCTTTGATTAACATTTTAGGTATCTGAGTGCCTGACTCTTTTTTAAGTTTTTAAATGTTCGTAATACATAATAAACTGGCGTTTGAGTTGAGTTCAATATTGAGGCGAATGTAATTTAATCATTTTTTAAATAATTATTCTTCCAAGTATATGTGTTTGTCCTGACTGCAAGGTAATATTATGTATTTGCCTGCGGCCATCAGCGGAGATCTCCAGGCAGATGTCGCACTCTTTCTGGCGAAAATTGCGAAAAGCCAGTACCGTTTCCCCTCTCTGCTCGGTACGTGCAGTAATAACCGGCATCAAGAGCTCACCCCGTTCATGGTCTGATTCCAGGGGATGCTTCAGCCCATAAATGCCTTCGCCAACTCCCATGCTTACTACCTCGCATATATCACCGCCTTCAGTTTGCGGCGGTCTCAGTTTAAATACATCGCCTGGCGCCATACGTCCGCTCACATCAACCAGAGAAAGCTCTTTAGCACCTGCGCTGGCACCCTGTCGGCCCAGCCTGGCCCGGGCACAATTATCACTGCATAAGACAGCAGTAAGCTGCGCTTCATAAGCCGGTTCGCCATGTTCCTGAAAAACTGAAGCCCTGATCAATGTAGCCGTGGAATTAAAGCGGTAAAGCAGTGAAGGCTTCAATGACACCCATACTACTGGTTCCGCCTGGTCAAGCTCATCCAGGCGGACTTCAAACTCCTCAGGAAAGTAGCGTTCAGACTCGATAAGTACCCGGTAAACTTTTTCCTCCAGTTCACTGAACACCAGGTAACCCCCGGCCTTGCGTTGGAAATCAGCCGGGCGCCCATTAAGATACACTCTAATATCTTCTTCATTGCTCCCCAGAGCAGTATACTGGTCGATTAACCATAGAACCAGCGATATTCGCTTTCCCAAACGTAATCGTGTCGTAGTAAAATTTTGCATGTTAACCTCCATCTCGCCGTAAGAGCAACGACACAAGCAGTAACGAAAGTCTTATTTCACGCTATCTTTTCATTGCGGTTTACCTCGCTCTTGGTCCGCCGCCGGAACCATCAATGTTAATTATCACTGGATAAGCTATATATCCTATTGATGTGTGGTAAGGTACATTAGGAAAAATCCAGACCTTATGCATTTCTTCCGGAGAAATAAAATACTGTTCTATACGGAGTTCATCATCAGACTGTCCTAAAGACCCTTGAAGATATTCATTACCAATAATACTGTTTTCACGCAAGACCTGCATAGCCCGTCCCATGATGTAGCTTTCATCGTAAGCGCGTTGTTTTACATCTGCGTTGGAATAAGCAGTAATTAAGTAATAAAGGGTCAGTGATAAAACTGGTGTCCCATAGGGACTACGATATTCACGGTTTTCTCTTATAGAAAACAAATATATGCCCAAACTCAGATCGCCGGTTTCGGCAGGCGAACACAAGCCAATCATATCCGGAGAAGCAATAGGCTCTGGAGTCATGTTATCCCGTAAAACTTCAACAATAGATTCCCCTGCATCTGCGATAGCCGTATAACTAGCCATTCAAATACCTCCTGCATTTATCCCTGTTTGCCTATCATATCACAGTTCCTCGTAATACTCACCCAGGTCTTCCCGCAATAAAACCCTGCCAATTTTTTGATATTCATATTTTGTAGCCTTTAAGATATGCTGCATTCTTATCGCATCATTATTCTGTGCTGCCAGGTATGCTGCAGCAACAACAATATTTTTGATATTTCCGCCAGCAATCTCAAAACGCCTGGCCAGGAAATCAAAGTCCAGATCTTTATGTACCGGCGCCTCCCCGGGAAACATTGATCTCCATATCCTTTTCCGAGACTCTGCATCTGGAAAAGGAAATTCTATTATAAAGCTTATCCGGCGAACAAAGGCCTCATCAATATTCTTCATCAGATTGGTAGCCAGAATAGAAACGCCATCATACTCTTCCACTTTTTGCAGCAGGTAAGAAATTTCAATATTAGCATAGCGATCATGGGAGTCTTTGACCTCAGAGCGTTTTCCGAACAGGGCATCTGCTTCATCAAAAAATAGGATGGCATTGCTGGATTCGGCTTCCTGAAATATCTGCCGCAGATTTTTCTCAGTCTCCCCAATGTATTTGCTGACTACCTGGGCTAAATCGATTCTGTATAGCTCCAATTGGAGCTCATTGGCAATGACCTGGGCTGCCATCGTCTTTCCCGTACCGGGCAGACCCGAAAACAAGATACTCAACCCCCGGCCATAGGCCAGACGCTTTGCAAATCCCCACTGGCCAAAGACTACATGTCTGAATTTCATGTGCTTGCAGGCATTCATTAAAAGCTCAACCGTATCTGCTGGCAGTATCAAATCCTTCCAGCTGTATACAGGATTTATCTTCAATGCAGTCTTGCCCAGATAGTGCCTTCCCTGCGCAAAACAGGCGGTATGCAGGTCATCAATACTTATCCTGCCTCTGCTGTCCCAATGCCCACAAGCACTTTCATAGGCCTGTAACAGTGCATTCTTAATTTGTCCCGGGGTAAAACGAAATTTGCTGGCCATCTGACCCCAGTCTATCTTCTCAGCAAAAGTATAGCTCTTGCCAAAGAATTCCCATAGGTTTTTCCGGCCCAATTCGTTGGGTATATTAAAATCGCTTTTCAGTACTGCAAAGATCCTGGCAAAGTCGGTTTGCTCAAGAGGAGTTGATGATAAAACAAATACTGGTCCCGGCATTTCTTCCAGGGCTTGAAGAAACATTCTCCACCGGCCTGTCCCATTTGTTTTAGCAGATACCGCCTCTTTATCTGCATCACCCGGTCGTATGATATTGACTTTGCGAAAACAGGGCACCGCATTTTTTAGCAGGCATTCCCGGATAATATTCTTAAGGCTTTTGGCAAAAGCATGTTTATCATCAGGCATTTGCGATAAATCCACAGAAAAAAGCAAAAACTGAAAATGGCAACAGAGGTGCTGTACCTGGAAAAACTTGCCGCTGCCTGTTGGGCCCGACAAGAGGACCAGCAGCTTACGACCGTTCTGCTCAGATAGCGCACGTTCCCACCAGGCCTGTAATCTCTCCTGTATTTCGTGATCCAGGAGTAATGCTCCAATTGGCTGATAGGGATGAAAAAAATCCGTATAGGCTTGTAAGAGCGGATCAATCTGCAAAGGCTGATAAAAATACTCCAGCAGACGACTGTTCAGTTTGAGAGGATATGAAAGCCGGGTATTCCTCTCAGTATTCTCCTCATTATTCTCCAGCAGGTACTTGCTTAAAGGTGCTTCCATGGAAAATGCCATACGGGCTGCTATTCTGTCCTCTTTGCTTTCGCAAAAAAGTTTTATAGCCAGATCTATGGTCGGGTATTTACAGGTAAGATCATCCTGTAAATAAGCAAAAAGTTTCTCATATTTTCGCTCACATTCTATAGCCAGGCATAAAAGCAAACAATTTCTCTCAAAGGCGTTGAGGTCAAAAGACCAGGCCAGATGTTCCAGAAACAGAAAAACTCCACTTTCCAGACTTCTCTTGATTCTGGACTGCAGGTTTAGTTCCATCTTGTGGATAGCATCACGCAGACCACTTAATACCTGTTTACTCTGTTTATCTGGAAGCCTGTAGTCCAGCAGGTTTTCTACCTCTTGCTTCGAAATTACCAGGCCTTTGAACTGCTGAAGCTGTCCCTCAGCAATCAGCGATGACTGCAGTTGCCAGTGCAGGCGTATACGCATGTCCAGGAGCCTTAGTTCATCGTTGATATGTTCCCATCCGTCCTGATAGGTATCCAGAACATCAGTATTCAAGTCATCGGTATTTTTTTCTATTGCCATAATTATCTCTCCATCTGGGATGCATAAACAATAATCCCTGGTGGCTAATTCTTAACTTTATGGAAAGCATCATCAAACTATTTTCTGATTAACCTTCCAGGAGGACCGGCTTTCTACAATCATTTCCATATAGCTATTATCCCTGTTTACTGAATCCAATCCAGAAAAACTACAATACGTATATGCTAGAATCCTCTTCTTTTATATACTCAGGTAAATATTCGCCAGACTCCGAAGTTTCATATACAGCATCCCCTTGAGATGCTGTATTTGACTTTACACTCGCAGACTGTCGGCTTTGTTGTACCAGCCAGCTTGCCTGCAGTCCCTGTAGAGCAGCAGCCGATTGGGCTCCGGTCATTCTCCCGGAAAACTTGGCCTGGTGGTAGCCTGCCCGGGCTTCCTGATATTCGAAATCCGTGAGGTCTCTCTGACCCAGGGTAGCTCCGGCTCCTGACTTATCCAGCTCTTTCCTTATTCCTGCAGTTTTCTGCAGTAATTGCTGCAGCATATTACCCTTTATGGCGTGGGCTCTACGTATTTTTTTCTCTGGCCGGTTGAGAATATTCCGCACTTTTGTTTCACGTTTTTCTTGATTACCCCGGTCCAGTGGATGCATAGCCCTGTATTTATTAGCCTCTGATAAAGCAGTCTCCATCTCCTTCTGATAAGCCATTATTTCGGTAGCTGAAAGGCTAAGTGTCTTCTGTCCTTTTTTCTTCCCGGCCAGTTCCACATTGGTACCGCTAAGATCCATACCCTGGGAATGTAAACGATGCAATGCCTGATATGTCATAGCAGCACCTGGTCTGTAGTGACCGCTGGAATCACTTATAGCTTCAAGTTTACCTTTATTAATCTGGAGTTCACCTGCTGCTGCTGCTTCCTGCCCCCCGGTCATAGTGGTATGATGAACCCGGCCATGTTTTTGAAAACCTTCTTTAACCCCTGCTGCATAAAATTCGCCTACTTTACTCATGGTAAACATGTGACGATGAGATTTATCTTTGATAAATGCAGGCAAAGTTCCTATAGTATTTAGAACCTCTCCTCCCTTTCCCAGTTTTCCTCCCTGGATATCAAGTTTGTATGGATTTGGCTGGTCAGCAGAATGGTAGTAAGTAGGCTTTTGACCCATTTGTCCCCAAATACCTTCCTTCTCTGTTTCCAGGTTATATTCCGCAAGTTTGGGTAAACTCCAATAGCCATTGCTGTCCCTTTGAGTCGGATTGTTTTGAAATCTTAATTCCTGGTAGCTGTCGCTGTCCCTTTGAGTCGGACGGTTTTGAAATCTTAATTCCTGGTAGCTGTCGCTGTCCCTTTGAGTCGGACGGTTTTGAAATCTTAATTCCTGGTAGCTGTCGCTGTCCCT
>JAHDSE010000054.1 GCA_018432955.1 Syntrophomonadaceae bacterium | reverse complement strand
TCAGTTAATTACATCAGAAGGTTGGTGGAGATTTGCCAGATTTAAAAAACATCTGTATGGGTCTATTTGCACGTGATATAATCATAAACATGAAAAAGTATGCTCCCTTTTGTTTTGTTTGGTTTTGGCGATTAAACAATACCACAAAAAGGGCATACTTTTTCTTTTTTTGTATAATTTTTATTCAGTTAAAATTGGAAGAGCTATCGCGATAGCGATTTCGTTCTTCTCTTGTTTTCCCCCGTGCTTCCCCGCAGGCTTTCCCGATTCCACTTCCCCTGGAATTTTTTCTTTGATTTTGGCTAAAATACTCCTATACATCAATCTAATCATTTGAATAGGAGGTGATGCCCATGACTATTAAAACACGAGTACCCAATAGATTGGCCAAGGAAAAGTCCCCTTATCTTCTCCAACACCAATACAATCCCGTGGACTGGTTCCCTTGGGGTGAAGAAGCTTTTTCCAAGGCCAAAGCGGAAGACAAGCCTATCTTCCTATCTATTGGGTATTCTTAGTGAAAGTTCTTGCTGCCACTGGTGCCATGTTATGGAGCGGGAATCATTTGAAGATGAAGAAATAGGGCAATTACTGAATGAGTTTTTTGTATCCATTAAAGTTGATCGGGAGGAACGTCCGGATATTGACAATATTTATATGAATGTCTGCCAGGCTCTGACAGGGCATGGGGGTTGGCCTTTAAGTATATTTATGAACGCAGACAAAAAGCCCTTTTTTGCTGCTACTTATTTGCCCAGAAACAGCCGGGGAGGCTTATTCGGCTTAATGGAACTCCTGCCTAAAATTGCGGACTTGTGGATTAATGAAAGGCAATCCCTGCTTGAATCCGGTGAAGAAATTGCTGAGAAGATTGGTGCTTTATCCGTTAATATCACGGGTCAAAAGCCGGGGGGAGAGGTGTTCAAGCGGGCGTTTGGACATTTCGCGAGGACTTTTGATGCCCCATATGGAGGGTTTGGTATTCCTCCTAAATTTCCTTCGCCGCATATCCTTTACTTCTTGATGAGATATCAAAAGTTTAGCGGTGAAAAAAAGGCTCTGGATATGGTGGAAAAGACCCTGCAGGCAATGTATCAGGGGGGGATATATGACCATATTGGCTTTGGCTTTGCCCGTTATTCAACTGATACACGCTGGTTGGTACCTCACTTTGAAAAGATGCTCTATGATAATGCCCTATTGGCCATAGCGTACCTGGAAGCATACCAGATTACTGGAAAAAAGTTTTATGCTCGCATAGCCAGAGAGATTTTCAGCTATGTTTTAAGAGATATGACTTCTCCTGAAGGGGCATTTTATTCTGCTGAAGATGCTGACTCAGAAGGAAAAGAGGGTGAATTCTATACCTGGACGGAAAATGAAGTGATATCAGTGCTGGGGGAAGAGACCGGCCAGTATTTTTGCCAGCTCTATGATATAGGCAGAAGGGGAAATTTTGCGGGTGAGAGTATACCCAATTTAGTCAAGCGTATGATAAGCGAGGAAGAAAGATGCAGAATAGAAGATGTGCGGGAGCAAATCTTTGCTTATCGCGAGAAGCGCGTTCACCCCCATAAAGATGATAAGGTTCTTAGCTCGTGGAATGGCTTGATGATTGCCGCCCTGGCCTTTGGAGCAAGGGTTCTGGATGAAGCCGGATATTTACAGGCTGCCGGGCGGGCGGCAGCATTTATTATGGACAATTTGCGCCGCAGTGATGGCAGACTGCTGGCCCGCTATCGTGATGGAGAAGCATTGTACCCGGCCTATGCCTTTGATTATGCCTGCCTCATCTGGGGATTGCTTGAACTATATAGCAGCAGTTATGATTCCAGGTATTTGAAAGAGGCTCTACAATTAAACGAAGATCTCCTGAAGTATTTCTGGGATGAAGAAAATGGAGGGCTGTTTTTTTATGGCTTAGACAGTGAACAATTATTGGCCCGACCCAAAGAAAGCTATGATGGCTCAGTACCTTCAGCAAATTCCATAGCTGCTATGAATTTTTTGCGTCTGGCAGGGCTTACCGGTAATTTGGAATTGGAGAAGAAAGCGGAGAGGCAAATAGAAGCCTTTGCTGGTAGTATAAGTGAAATTCCCTATGCTCATGCTCATTTCTTGAATGCTATGATGGCAGTGGATTGCAGAAAGGAAATAGTAATAGTTGGTAAAAGAGATGACACGAAGACCAGGTTAATGTTGGAAGCAAGCAGTAAAAACTATCTTCCCAATGCCATAAGGGTATTTAAAGCAGAAGGGGATGAGGAAAATACCAGCGGATTTGCACCATATATCCAGGATATGAAAATGTTGAATGGAGAAGCCACTGCTTATATCTGTGAAAAATTTGCCTGCAGGTCAGCTATTACCAGTATGAATAAATTTATGGAGAGCCTTCAAAATTAAAAAATATTCTTATTATTGCAACGGGGGTGAAGATTTTCCCCCGTAGCTTTTTTTTGTTAAATCGGTATTATCCAGAGAAATTATTTATTTAACTTCCTGCCGAAGTTGGAGAGCTTGCATAATTAAGAGACAGGGGAAGCATGCTTCCCCATGCTTCCCCACAGGCTCAATTAGGCAAAAAAACGTAAACTGGCATTGGTTAACTCAGAGAGTAATATTGCCAAAAATTCCCCTGAAAAATCTCTGAAAACCATAATTCTTATAACCGTATTCAGGGCAATATATTTAAGAGAAAACAATTGGGAGGATAGAATATCTTGCGCAAAAATATAGTTTATCTGATATTAATACTTCTGTTTAGCTGTCCTTTATGCCTTTTTAATGGAATTGAATCTGCAAACTGTGTAAATGGCCAGAACATGCCGGCAGGCTGTATCGACAGAACAGATTTTCCTGATTTATACCTGAGTAATCCCCAGCTGCAAGGTGAAGCAGTCTGGATGGTTCAGGCCAGGCTCAAGGAACTTGGTTATGATATTTTACCTACCGGAGCTTATAACCAGGCCAGCAGTGATACAGTTCGTCTGTTTCAACTGGCTAATGATTTGGAGGATAATGGAGTAGTATCACGGCAGGTATGGGAAAAATTGATGTATAGTGAAACGGGAGAAACCTGTCTGAGCAAAAAAGATGAGGATTCGCCAAGGGGCCGGTTATTGATTGAGATTGATGTAGCCACGCGTAAATTGAGACTTTTTGAGGATGACAAAGTAATCAAAGAATACCCGGTTGCAGTGGGAAAAAGCAAAACCCCTTCACCTCTGGGTGAATGGAAAGTAGCACAAAAATCGCTAAACTGGGGCAATGGTTTTGGAACGCGGTGGATGGGTTTAAATGTACCCTGGGGTATATATGGTATTCATGGAACCAATAAACCGGGGTCAATAGGTTCATATGCTTCTCATGGCTGCATCAGGATGTTTAACCGGGATGTTGAAGACCTGTATCCTCTGGTTCCTGCCGGGACCAGGGTGAGGATAGTGGAAAACGGCAAGATTTTTCCCGAAAACCTTGAACCTGTCCCATTGAAAAAGAACGCATCCGGGCAAAGAGTGGTCTACGTGCAGAGCCGCTTGAAAGAACTGGGTATTGAATTTGACCGGGCTGATGGCCGCTATGGGAACATGACTGAACTGGCGGTAAAATACTTTCAGGCGTGGCATAATCTGGAGCCTAGCGGCGAAATGGATGAAGAAAGCTACCGCGCCATGGGGATGATAAAATAAGGTGCTTTGTGCGCATGACTGCTACACATTTGACAGAGAATGCGACGTAGTTTAATAGACGCAGATTA
>JAHDSE010000038.1 GCA_018432955.1 Syntrophomonadaceae bacterium | reverse complement strand
GAATGATAGCAGGGTTATTCCCGCTCGTCTTTTCGGCTATAAAGAAAGTGGGGCCAGGGTTGAGATACTATTACTGAAAAAGATAGACAGCCACTGGGAAGCCCTGGTGAGGCCGGCAAAGCGATTAAAGACCGGGTCTATTATAAAATTTGATGCCCCGGGTGAAGTTGAAGCGGAAATAATAAAAGAACTGGATATCGCCGGCGGACGCCTGCTGATATTTAAGAATTGCCCTGATGAGGAAAGCTTTTTTAACGAAATAGGACATGTTCCTCTGCCGCCCTATATAAACCGGGCAGATATCAGGGAAGACCAGGATAATTATCAAACGGTTTACGCCAGGGAAAACGGCTCGGTGGCTGCTCCAACTGCGGGTTTGCATTTTACCAGGGGACTCCTGGAGGAAATCGAGAAAAAAGGCATAAATATTGCCACTGTTCTTTTGCATGTGGGACTCGGTACTTTCAGGCCGGTGAACAGCCCCGATATCCGCCGGCACCATATGCATTATGAATATTATCAGATTGAGCAAGATACGGCTGCCTTGTTAAACAGTACCCGGCAGCGGGGTAAGCGAATAATAGCAGTAGGTACTACAGTGGTAAGGACACTCGAAACAGTATATAATGAGGATTATGGTTTTGTGGCTGGAAAAGGGGAGACCAACAGCTTTATCTACCCTGGTTACAAGTTTAAGGCGGTAGATAGTCTGACAAGCAATTTTCACCTGCCGGCTTCTTCATTGATAATGCTGGTTTCTGCATTTGCCGGAATAAATAACACTATGGCCGCTTACCGGCACGCTATTGAAAAGAACTACCGTTTTTTCAGTTATGGGGATGCTATGTTAATAATATGAGTGTAAGTATTGGTGCTGGATAATACTATTGTTTTTGTGGAACTGTAAAAAAATTCTGTTTGATTGCAGGTAAGACTATGTTTAGTTTTGAACTTATTAAAAAAGATATTTCCTGCTCAGCGCGGGCAGGTAAAATAGAAACCAATGACCGGGAGATTAATACTCCGGTTTTTATGCCGGTGGGAACCCAGGCAACAGTCAAGACCCTGAGCCCGGAAGATTTACATAATATTGGGGTGGAAATAATTCTTTCCAATACCTATCACCTTTATCTCAGGCCCGGAGAAGAACTCGTCAGAAAAGCCGGAGGCCTGCATGATTTTATGAACTGGAATCGGGGCATATTAACTGATAGTGGGGGATTTCAGGTTTTCAGCCTGAGCAAGCTGCGTCAGATAAATGATGAAGGAGTTTATTTCAATTCACATATTGATGGCTCCCGACATTTTCTGACCCCGGAAAAGGTTATGGATATAGAGGAAAAACTCGGGGCAGATATTGCCATGTGTTTTGATGAGTGTGCACCTTATCCCTGCAGTTTCCAGGAGGCGCAAAAAGCAGTGGAAAGAACCAGCCTCTGGGCTAAACGCTGCCGGGATGCTCATAAAAGGGAAGACCAGGCCCTGTTTGCCATAGTCCAGGGCAATGTTTTTCCCGATTTAAGGTATAAGAGTGCAGAGGAACTCGTAGCTATGGATTTTCCAGCCTTCGCCATCGGGGGCTTGAGTGTGGGTGAACCCAAGGATGATATGTATAAGATGCTGGACCTCATGGATCAGGTTCTCCCGGAACAGAAGCCTCGTTACCTTATGGGAGTAGGAGCCCCGGAGGATCTGCTGGAAGGGGTCAAAAGGGGAGTGGATATGTTTGATTGCGTACTCCCTACCCGGCTTGCCAGACATGGAACGGCATATACGCACAAAGGGAAAATAACTGTGCGCAATGCGGTTTTTGCCGATGATTTTTCTCCGATAGACAGCGAGTGTGATTGTTATGTATGCCGGAGTTTCAGCCGGGCATATATCAGGCACCTGGTAAAAGCCGAAGAGATACTGGCTCACAGGCTTTTGAGCTACCATAATGTTTATTTCCTGACAAAGTTAATGGAAAATATAAGAAAGGCTATACTGGACAATCAATACGGAAGTTTTTATAATAATTTCTATGAAAATTACAGCTTTTAACAGGAGGATTACGCTGATTACCGGCGAATCTATATAAAGTTTAACTAAATTAAAGGAGTGATTTTTTGGCTACGCAGAATAGTTCAGCTTGGGTTACATTCGCTATCTACTTTGCTTTTTTTGTGGGGGTTTTTTATATTTTTATTATTATGCCCCGGAAAAAACAGGAAAAAAAGCATAAGGAAATGATGGAAACATTGAGAAGGGGTGAAAAGGTTGTAACCATTGGAGGAATCCGTGGTGAAGTATCTCGTATAAAAGAAGATACCGTCACCCTGAAAGTAAATGAGAATATCGAAATTGAGTTTCTCAAGAGTGCCATAGCATATAAGAACGGGGAAGAATAGATGATAGGCCTGGGGGATATTAAGAGAAATACGATGATAAACACCTTTATCAGCAAGGGTAATGAACACCTGGGAGTTATCGGCTACAC
Organism: Syntrophomonadaceae bacterium; assembly: GCA_018432955.1. Lineage (GTDB taxonomy): Bacteria > Bacillota > Syntrophomonadia > Syntrophomonadales > Syntrophomonadaceae > SV3-B162. The sequence continues at coordinate 20,529 of JAHDSE010000038.1, read as the reverse complement.
TGATCATGGATTTTTGCATATATCCCTGGTCTCCAGGCTGTGCCGGGAAATTATGACTAAACTGGGTTATGGGGAGAGGCTGGCAGAGCTAGCAGGTATTGCCGGATATATGCATGATATAGGTAATGTTGTCAATCGCAATGGTCACAGTCAAAGCGGATCCCTGATGGCCATGGAGATTCTTCGTCGCATGGGTATGGACACTGAGGAAGTGGCTGTAATATGTGCGGCTATTGGAAACCATGATGAGGGCAGCGGGCATCCGGTCAATGAGGTGGCAGCAGCCCTTATTCTGGCAGATAAGTCCCATGTACATAGAAATCGAGTCAGGAATACGGACGTTGCTACTTTTGATATTCATGACCGGGTCAACTATGCAGTCGAACATTCCATCCTTAATATTGACGAGCATGAAAAAGTAATCACTATGGAACTGGTTATAGATACCAATATATGTCCGGTTATGGAATATTTTGAGATATTTTTGAGCCGTATGCTGTTGTGTCGCCGAGCAGCGAATTTTTTAGGTTGTGAATTTGAATTGATAATTAACGGAGCTAAGCTTTTATAAAGCGTTAAAGTAGTGGGAAGGAGGACAAAGGGTGCAAAAGAATTTTAGCGTCATGGTTGTGACCGGTATAATCGCAGTACTTGGCTTGCTGGTTTTCTTTGCTTACCAGCCTATTTTAAAAAATATTAATCTGGGATTGGACTTGAGCGGTGGATTGCGAGTAGTTCTGGAAGCTGAAGAAAAGGAAGGCCAGGAGATTACCCCGGACACGATTCAGAAAGCCGTTGGGGTTTTGCGAAACCGTGTTGACAGCCTGGGGGTTAAGGAAACTGCCCTTTATCCGCAAGGAGAAAAGCGAGTTGTAATAGAAATTGCAGGAGAGGATGACCCGGAAGCGGCAGTGGATATTCTCAGAAACACTGCACAACTGGAATTTTGGGATGAAACCGGTAAAGTATGGGTTACCGGGAAAAATTTAAAAAATGCTGAAGCCAGAATGAGCCAGGAGGGGCAGGTAGCAGAGGTTACCCTGGAGTTTGACAAAGAAGGTGCCAAACTTTTTGGTGAGGCTACTACAGCCAATGTAGGCAAACCCCTGATAATTGTACTGGATGAAGAAGTTATAAGTGCTCCCAATGTAAAAACCCCGATAACTGACGGTGAAGCAGTAATCGAAGGCAGTTTTACAGCTAAAGAAGCCCAGGATCTGGCGGTACTTCTGCGTTCAGGTGCCTTGCCGGTAAGCTTGACGGTTATGGAGAAACGTTCAATCGGACCTGTTCTGGGGGCTGATTCCCTGGAAAAAAGTATCCAGGCTGGTATTGTAGGATTAATAGCTGTTTTATTGTTCATGCTTGGTTATTATCGACTGCCGGGGCTGGTGGCGGACCTGTCGCTGATTCTTTATGCAGGGCTGGTTCTGGGAGCCATGGTCATGTTGGATGCGGTTCTGACTTTACCGGGTATTGCAGGCTTTGCACTGTCGATAGGTATGGCAGTAGATGCCAATATTATAATTTATGAGCGCATAAAGGAAGAACTGCGATTCGGAAAAACCCTGCAGGCTTCGGTGGATGCTGGTTTTAAAAGGGCAATCTGGACTATATTCGATGCCAATGTAACTACTCTGATTACAGCTATGGTCTTAATGTACTTTGGTACTGGTCCGGTAAAGGGTTTTGCAGTGACTCTTTCCATAGGTATTGTTGCCAGTTTACTGGTAGCACTTACTTTCACCCGTTATTTACTGGTAAGGCTGGCTGATATCAGCAAAAACCAGAAATTATACGGGGTTTAAGGAGGGTATACAATGCAGATTATTCAAAAAAGAAAAATATTCTACATTATTTCATTAATATTTATTATTCCCAGCCTCGTATCACTTATGTTTCAGGGTCTTAATCTGGGCATAGACTTTACCGGCGGTTCTATCATGCATGTCAAAATAGAATCTTCTATCTCAGCGGCTGATGTAAGAACAGCTTTAAGTGAAATGGAACTGGATACCGCTGAGGTGCAGAAAAGTGAAAATGAGTTTTATATCAGAAGCAGGGAACTGAGCCAGGAAGAAAGCAATAAGCTCTTAAGCACTCTGAAAAGCAATTTCGACAATGTCGAATTTCTCAGTGCAGAAAGCGTTGGAGCAACGATTGGCAGTGAGCTCACCAGGAATGCGATTTTATCCTTGCTGGCAGCAGCAGTATTAATGCTGGTATATATAAGCTTTCGCTTTGAATGGACCTTTGGTGTGGCAGCAATTATTGCCATTCTCCACAATGTCCTGATAGTTCTGGGGGTATTCTCCTTGTTCCAGTGGCAGATCAATACCGCTTTTATAGCTGCTATGCTAACGGTAATAGGTTATTCAATAAATGATACTATAGTGATTTTTGACCGTGTAAGAGAAAACTTGCGCATGAACCGCAGAGAAGAACGTTCACAATTATTGAACCGGAGTATTATGCAGACCCTGAACCGTTCTATTAATACGGTTTTGACATCTGCTTTTACTCTCCTGGCATTGCTGCTGTTCGGAGGTACTACGATCAAGTTCTTCGTTGCTGCCATGCTCATTGGTTTTGTGGTCGGTGCTTATTCTTCCATATTTATTGCCAGTCCTGTATGGTTTGAAATAAAGAATCGGGCTTAGTTATGGAAGTATAAAATCTGATTTGCTATAATACTAATAATTACAGGAAAATAATTATTTTAAGAAATTTGGAACTGGTCAGGCATACTTGCCGGGCTCTTCGGGGCAGCGGGAAAATCCGTGGGACTTCATTGTATATAGTGAAGTCCCTTTTTGTTTAGATTAGGAGGATGAATGATGGATATTAGAAGCAAAGCGGCATGGATATCTGTTTTCAGCAACCTTTTTTTAATGACATCCAAATTTATAGTAGGCGTTATGATAGCTTCAATAAGTATTATCTCAGAAGCCATTCATTCAGCCAATGATCTGCTGGCTTCATTTATAGCACTTTTTGCTGTAAAGACTTCCAGCAAACCACCGGACAAGGAACATCCATATGGTCACGGAAAAATTGAAAATATATCCGGAACCATAGAGGCATTGCTGATTTTTCTGGCTGCTGCTTTGATAATAAAGGAGGCCGTGGGAAAAATACTCCATGGCGGTGAGATGCTGGATGTGGGTTGGGGAATAGTCGTAATGGGGGTTTCCGCACTCTTGAATTTGCTGGTCTCCAATTACCTTTTAAAAGTAGGCAAGGAGACTGATTCAGTAGCCTTGGAAGCTGACGGGATGCATCTTCGTACTGATGTATATACATCCCTGGGGGTATTTATTGGGCTGCTCCTGATTAAGATAACAGGATATATCATAATAGATCCGATTGCTGCGATAGTGGTTGCTTTATTGATAATAAAAGCGGCCTATGATTTAACAAGGAAAGCTTTTTTCCCCCTTATAGATACTGCTATGGATGAGGAAAAAGTGAAAATTGTTGAATCCATATTAGAAGAATACAGATCTGAGTTCATATCCTATCATAAACTGAGGACACGTAAAGCAGGCAGGGAGTCGCATATTGATCTGCATATACTGGTGGAACCTGAGCGAAGTATCAGGGAAGCCCATAAACTGTGTGATGCTATAGAAGAGCGAATAAAAGAGCAAATACCTTATTCAACTATTCTGATTCATGTTGAACCGGCATTTGAGGATTATGACAGAGGGTTTCCCCAGAACAATAAATAAAAAGATTTATATTGAAAAATGATATATTTTAGAGATACAATAATAATAATAATTCTGAATGTTGAGTTTTTAATTTTTAATTAATGTAGAGAAGCTGGTGCTTCTCTTTGTTAAAACAACTTTATCGGTGTTTGCCTGTGGGTTTGGGAAGAGCTTTTTGTAAAATAATTATGGAAACGAGGATGAAGAAACTATGCCGGTATATATGTTTTTTGCAATAGTGTTTCTTATAGCGATTGTTTTGCTGGTATTCCAGAATACCATGCTGGTTACCGTGCATTTTTTAAACTGGGTTTCACCGGAGATTTCCCTGGCCCTCGTTATTCTTGTTACTGTTGGTGCCGGGGCTTTGCTTACTTTCCTTTTAGACAGTATTCGCTATTTTAAAATAGCCAAAAGAATCAAGGAATTGACTGATACCAATAATGAATTACAGCAGGAACTCTTCGGCCTGGAAAAGAAGTATAAACTATCCCAGGAGCAGTTGGAAGCAAATAATAATATAACAGAGGTAGAATAGAACAAGGGACGGTTTTTAAACAGAGAACCGTCCCTTGTTTTGTTCGCTATCAATTGTTTTTATCCTGCATATAAACATTTCCGCCAGTAGGGGATCAAATTGTGTACCAGCACACTGACTTATTTCCTTAATTGCCTCCGTACGACTCGTTGCCTTGCGGTATGGACGATCATTGGTCATGTCGTCATAAGCATCCAAAATAGCCAAAATTCTACACTCAAGCGGAATATCATCTCCCTTTATTCCCAGGGGATATCCCTCTCCATTCCACCATTCATGATGTTTTAAGATCCAGTCCGCAATAGGGTGAAGTTCGTGTAAAGATCTGGCTATTCTATAGCCAATCTCGCAGTGCTTCTGCATTTCTATCTTTTCATCATGGGTCAGGGTATTGGCCTTGGAGAGAATTTCGTCAGAAACCCCGATTTTGCCGATATCATGAAAACGGGTAAAAAGAAAAAAGTTTTTCAAATCGCATTGGGGAAATTCCCGGTCTAGAGACAATTTAATAAAAAGCTCCTGTATGCGGTTGCCATGTTCCAGAGTAATGACGTCCTTTTCTTCGAGATTAGCCAGCATGCTTTGCGCCAAAGCACTGTTAGTGTTTTGCTTGCGCTTTAGTTTTTCCCTGTACATTCTATTGTCAGCCTCTTTAAACAGATCAGATATATCAATTGTCCCATCATCTTCCAGGCAAGCAAAGCCGATCGATATGCTTAATGGAAGCATGGGATTATAATGGTTATATTCTTCAACTGCTATACGAATCTTTGCACAAAGATCTTCTATATGATTCCGGGAATGATTGGGAAGAAGTATGGAGAATTCATCACCCCCTATTCTGGCTGCTATGTCATCAGGTCCAAGCAATGATATAAAGATGTTAGCAGCTGCTTGCAGAAGAGCATCTCCCTTGCTATGCCCGAATGAATCATTAACTATTTTAAGGCCGTCCAGATCACATATTATTATTCCGGCAGACTTTCCTTCCATCCGTTTAAGTTCCTGATTAAAAAAATTACGGTTATAAAGCCCGGTGAGAGCGTCATGATTGGCAGTATATTGAATCTGTTCGTTCATTATCTGCAGTTCAACTGTTCTTTCATTCAACTCACTGGTTACTTTGTCAACTAAACAAGCCAATGCTCGTAATATTTCAATAGTCCTATCAGCCATATTATCCTTGGTGGATACTATTTCATTTAAGGAAAGGTCTCGCTTTGTTTCGGCTCCTGGAACAGCTTTTTGCTTAATTGACTCTGATAATGTCAGGGTGGTCATTGTTGTATTAAGCAATAGATTGCTGCTATCTGTATGGAAGAATTCTCCGCTGGTAAAAAAGCCTGCTGTAGGAGCAATATTTTGTAGAGGAAGTGTTTCGCTCTGAGATAATTCCTGAAGAAAGCCTCTCCGGGAAGCGCAGGAATATACAAAGATGCTCTCGACCGTTTCTTGTCTGATCTTTTGTAACAAACATTCTGTTTTCTCCAAAATCATCTTTACATGACCAAAACTAAAGCGTACCCTTTCACCTTCAGCAATGTCGCCGGCGAAAACAATGGAATCATCATCACATCGTAGAAGTGGTGCTCTGGTTATAATAATGCCATGTCTGTTAATGGTCAGCGGAAACTCAACGACATTGAAAATATTGGACATTGTTTTGAATCCCAGGTATTGATGATAAATTTGATATGCAGGTATATTATCAATGGTATATACCCGCGAGCCTTCTGCGCTGGTAATAGTCATTTCTTTACCGATAGGCTGCCAGCCAAGATGACTGTAACAGTTAACCGATAAGCTGTCGCTCTCAATAACAGCTCCAACCACTCCGCAATCACAGGTGTTATCATTGCAGCACACCAGGCGTTGAGTGTTAGTGAGATTATTCCCTGCATTACCTCCCGCAACTGGTAAATGGGGGTTTACAGTTTGGATTCCTTTTAATAACCGGCTGGCGTTCAGATTCAAGCCAGTCGCAAACAGGATTAGTATCTTTGCTTTATCACTGCTGATCCTGCTTGCAATTGATTGTCCCAACTCGAATTCATCCTCCGAACGTTTTTCGCTGAATACCACTTTGATATCACTGTGAAAAAAAACGGAGAAAGAAAGTACCGTTTTCAGGCCACTGACCAATCCGTTCATAATCTCTCCGTTGGTAGTTGCGCCAATAATTTGAGCATGAGGAATCAGCTCTCGAACCTGTTGTGAAATAGTGAGCAAATAATCTTCATCATAAACACCGCTAAATAACTGCACCAATACTGACCTGCCCTCGCTGGACAATAATATTTCCTTGTTATTATCAACAAAATGCGCTAAACCTGCATAATCATTATAATAAGTATTTATTGTTTCCAAGGCCATATCTCCAATCAATTGTATAAATTAAGCGGTGAATCAACGATACATACGTAAGTGTAAAAACTGCCACGGGTGTGTCCTTATGGAAACCGATAAAATTATGGGTGTTTCTTAGAATTATCTGTACGTATAAACCCAGTATCTGACTGGCGTTATACAAGCCAGATAATCATATGCGTTGTAACTATCTGTTTGATAATATAAAACCAAAAAGGAATTTGTTGTTCTAATAATTTCAACACTTGCTCCTTAAATTTGGGGGGGCGCTGTATCATCAGCTTCATTAAACAGATTGGAATTTTCAGGGATAGATTTTTGGCTGAGGCGCCGAACCGTACCGTCCCTTGTTCTACAGCCATTCTTCAAGTGTCATGGAAGGAATAGCCAGGGCACAGTTTTTCTTGCTGCCTTCTACAGATATTTCTCCGGTGGCGAAGACAATACCGATTACCAGGCCTTCTTTATCCAGTACCGGACTGCCGCTGCTGCCGCGTTCAATAGAAGCATCGATGACCATTAACGGATTATCGTTATTGTCATTCCGATAAAAACCTATAATATTACCCTGGGAGGAAATCCGTTCGAAGCCCAGAGGATTCCCTATAATAATAACCTTTTGGTCTTTCTGGGGGAGCTGTTCGGTAAGGACGGGAAGATACGGCAGATTCTTTTTGTCTGCCAGCTTAATGACTGCCAGGTCATAGCCTTCCAGAAAAGATATTTCCCGGCTGAAAAACTGCTTTTCATTATCAAAACTGATATTAACTGAGTTAGCTCCTTCTACTACATGGCGGTTAGTAATTATCAGGCCTTCTGGAGATATATTAAACCCGGTGCCCTGGCTAAAAACTCCGGGTGAGCTTTTGCCTGATGCCTGAATATAGACTATTGCAGGTTTGCTGTTTTGCACTATTGCTTGTTCGGACAATTTCTGGTTTTCCTGGAGAAAATCCAGCTGGGAAGACCAGTAAAGTGGAAACCAGGCATAGGAAAAAGCCAGGAAGGAGAAAAGGATTACTACGGCTGCACCCCGATACAGCCACTTCCTTCTTTTCTTCCGGTATTCCAGCCTTAACTCTTCTTCCTCTTCCTCTGATATTTCCCAATTGCTCATGTTATCATTTTCATTAATGGTGTCAGAGTGTTTTTCATCGTCCATAAAGTCCATCCATATTAGCGTATTTTTTTACCGAAGCAGTTTTTACACCTTCAGTATCCTTATCTAAATTCTAGCATATTTTATCCGGGCTAATCTGAGGAATTAAGTTTTAAAGAAGTATTGAATAAGATTTGTCAGCCAAAATATTTATCAAGGAAGGCAAAACTATAGTGCTTTTGGTTTTCCATGTTTATAACACTATATCAAGCTTCAATTCGGAAATCTTCCATCCTGAAGATGTCAGTATCCCCTGAACCTGATAACAATAGTGGTCTCCTGCAGAGTAACAGTTATAATAATGGCGTTGAAATATTATGCTATCATGGTTTTCCATAAAATATTGGATATCCTCAAAATCTGAATAAGTCAGAACCGGGATACCGTCACAGGGGATGATATACATTGTGCCCGAAGCTGGATTCCATTCCAAAAAAGTATTTACAATAGCATGGGCCAGATCATCCGTGAAGCCATTACCGAGGTATTCAAAAGCCATTTCCGGAGTCTTTCCATGTTCGGGAATTAGATAATAATTATCTGTTTCCAAAACAACATCATTGAACATTGAAGAATAAAGCTGAAAACAGTCTGTTATTTCTGAAAAGGCCTCAAGGCTTTCCAGACATCCTTGGTTCAGGTTCTTCAAAGCAATGGGGGTATCGTTTGCGTACGAGTTCTTAGCAATAAATACAGCAAACACAATGAATGAAAGTAAAAAAATAAACTGCCTGTTCAAAGCCATCAATTCTCCTTCAGCCAGGTTTATAATAAGCATACAGTAAATGGAAAAAAATTACAAATGTTATCTATACTAATAATGCAGGATATTCAATAATGATAATTGCACTTATTGTCGAAAGATTAAAAAGAAAACGACAATAAAACATAATATTCCCGAAGGATAATTAATAAGCAGTATCAAAATAACTTATTAAGAAAACTTAATAAACAGTTGGCCTAATATTATACCTTGGGGGTGTAAAGGTATGGCAAAGAAGATGAGCACTATTGCTAGAACGTCCCTGATGGATAAGCTGCTTGCCCCGGAGAATTGTAGAATGCCTGGTTTTTCCGGCCATGCTCCAGGTGAGAAGACGGACACGATATACTCAACGGAATGGTATTTACCTGCTGAAGAAGAGCACCCTGTGGATTTACTGCTGGATAACGATGAACTGTTAAAGGGTTTTCGAGAGATTGATCTGAAGAGGCTCATGGATGCTGCCAATGAGGGGATTTGGGTGCTTGACGCAGCCAAGAGAACTATTTATGTTAATAATCGGTTTAGCTCGATGCTGGGCTATTCCTGCCAGGAAATAAAGCTCCAACAGAGCTTTTTTTGTTTTAAGGAACATTACAAAAATGAGATTGCCAGGATTATTGATCTTATTATGAGCAGATCGGAGGATAGCAGGCAATATATCAGAGAATTTCCGCTGCAGAAAAAAGATGGCAGTAATTTCTGGGCTCTAACATCGATTACCCCGGTTTATTTAGTAGGAGGGGATATCTGGGGAATATTATTGATGTTTATTGATATTAATGAAAGAAAACAAATGGAGAGAGAGCTTTTTCTTGCCCGAGAGAAATGTTCCCGCATTCTAAATTCCAGTTCCAATATACTGTTGATCAGCAGGTACCAGGATGGTATAATAACTGAGGTCAATGATGCGTTTTGTAAGATTACCGGTTTGGAACGCAGTGAAGTAATTGGATATGCTGTCGATGAATTGAAGCTTGAACTATCTCTATTAAATTCTGATATATTAAAACTGAAGGACACGCTGGACAGGCAGGAATATGTAAAAAACCAGGAGATCACTTATCTCAGTGGGTTGGCTGAGAAAAGAACTGGTCTGCTATCCCTGGATTTAATGAGTTTTGAGAACGAATCTTATGTTATAAGTTCTGTAATCGATGTTAGTGAAGAACGAGAGAGAGAGTTGGAAATGGAGCGGCTTTCAAATATTCACCTGCTCGGCCAAATTGCAGTCAGTGTCAGTCACGAAGTAAGGAACCCGTTAACAACCCTTCGTGGATATTTGCAGATGCTCCACGGTGATGAAAAATTCAAAGAGGAGCATGCTGCCTTCGAGTTGATGATTGAAGAAATCGATGAAGTAAACGATGTATTGAGCGAATTTCTTTATCTGGCTGAAAGCAGGAAAGTAAATCTGAAATGTCAGAGCTTAAACCAGATAATTAAAAACGCTTTTCCCCTGATGCTGGCAGATGCCTCAGCCTTTGAAAACAGTATTCGCATAGACCTGGGAGATATTCCCGAATTGCTTCTGGATAAGAAGGAAATAATTAAATTGCTTTTTCACCTGGTGAGAAATGCGCTGGAAGCTACTGCTCCTGGAGGGTTAATAAATATAAGGACCTTTCTTGATGATAAACAGGTAATACTGTCTATTGAAGATATGGGTGAGGGAGTTGCTGACGGCGAACTGGAAAAAATAAGCAAACCTTTTTACAGCAATAAAGAAAACCGGCTGGGTCTCGGCCTCTCTATTTGCCATTGTATTGCTGCCCGCCATAATGCCAGGCTTGAATTCGACTCTTTAGTTTTCGGTACCCGGGTCAGGTTGTGCTTCAACACTGATCAATAAGGGGAATTAAAAATACTTTTGTATAAACTACGGATTTGGCGGTTTTTACAAGTAAATGCCATTTGTGTTATATTAAATCAGGCGATATTTGCAGGATATTTATCAATTGATGTCGAAAACTAATACAAACGAGAATTAAAAATAGAATATATAGATTTTAATTCCGAGATCTGAAGCCTAATGTTTTGTTACAATGGCTTTTGATCCGACAGGGTGTATATGGAAACGTGTATGCCTCCCGTGCTTGGAAAGGGATTGTATACTGAAATTTTTTTTATATTTCTTGCTCTATTCGAATGCAAAAATTTTTATATATCATAGTTTTGCTGTCTACCAATAAGTATTTTTAAACCGGAGTATATCATCTTTTATGGATCAAAGGACAAACTATGATAGAGTTGCAAACCAAGTTTGCTTGTATTGGGGAGTGTCTGTGCTGTAAATATCTCCCTTAATATCATGGCGCAGATAAATTTGGCGTTTGGATTGTAAGTTTCTTTGGAAATATAATAATTGCTTTATTAACAGTCTCTTCAGAGCCGAGGAGACTGTTTTTATTTGGGAGAAAGGAGGGATTCCCGGGAAATCATTTCTAGTATCAAAAAGAACATTTTGAAAGGGTGGATGAATATGTTGAAAATTAACAAAAAAATGCTGTTTATTATGTTGATGGTCTTGGCGGTAATAGCCTTGAGCGCATGCGGTTCCAGTTCGGAACAGCCTGCTGAGCAAAATACGCAGATCAATCAGGAATCGGAGGCCAAAGAACCCGTTGACAGCCTGCTGGTATACAGCGGAGCCGGCTTAAGAAAACCTATGGACGAAATCGGTCAGGCTTTTGAAGAAAAATTTAATGTAAGAATTGAGTATTCATATGCCGGTTCAGCTCAAAACCTGAGTCAGATTGAGCTTACCGGCAAGGGTGACGCGTGGACACCTGGTGACGTGTATTATGGTGAGTCAGCAGATGAAAAAGGCCTCTTGGAAAATATGCAGGATGTTGCCTATCATGTTCCGGTTATTGCGGTACCCAAAGGTAATCCGGCAGGGATTGAGAAACTTGAGGATTTAGGAAAAGAAGGAGTAAAAGTAGTTTTTGGTGATCCAAAGGCGGCGGCCATAGGGAAGGTTGGAACAAAAATACTTGAAGAAAACGGACTCCAAGAAGCAGTTGCTGCCAACACTGCAGCCCATGCTGCAACAGTAAATGAACTGGTTGTTTATATGTCTATGAAACAGGCTGATGCGACGATCATCTGGGAGGACAATGTAGTCGGGGTTGAAGATGTGGAAATAATCAAAATACCGAAAGAGCAAAATAAAATCAAGACTATTCCAGTTTGCGTGCTCAAAACATCAGAAAAACTGGAGTTGGCTCAACAGTTTGCCGATTTCGTTGCTGGTCCTGAAGGAAAGGCTATTTACGAAAAACATGGCTTTCAAGCAGTTGAATAAATAGAGCAGGGCTTGAGGGGCTTAAAAGCCTCTCAAACCTGATACTATTATATTGTAAATAGTAACAAGGAGAGGTATTGTGGAAAAACATAGAAAACAAGGACAGAACATTTTCTTTATTGCAGTGCTTGCTTTGAGTATTGGGTTCCTGGCTGGTTTCATTCTTATAGCTATTTCAATGATACTTGTCAGAGGATATCCGGGCCTGGTAAGCAGTATTGGCAGCAGGGAGATACAGTTTGCCATTAAACTCAGCTTTGAGACTTCCATCATCTCGACCCTGCTTTGTATCCTGGTTGCTGTACCGGTATCCTACGGAATGGCACGACTGAATTTTCCGGGCAAGCGTTTTATTAATACCATAATGGATATTCCCATCGCTCTTCCGCCGATAGTATCCGGTGTGGCTCTTTTGTTGCTCTTTGGAACGACTTCATTTGGACACGCCCTGGCCAACCGTGGCATAGAATTTGTTTTTACACCCATGGGAATTGTACTGGCTCAGTTTTTTGTAAATGTGCCCTATATGATAAAGGTCCTGGAGTCTACCATAGATGATGTGGACCCCCGACTGGAATTTGTTGCCAGGACCCTGGGCTGCAGCCGCCTGCAGTCCTTTTTTAAGATTACCCTTCCTCTGGCTCGTAATGGATTAATGGCAGGAATAGTAATTACCTGGGCCAGAGCCCTGGGGGAATTTGGCGCGGCATTAATGCTGGCAGGGGCTACCCGACTGAAAACCGAGACTTTACCGGTTTCCCTATTTCTCAACATGTCCTGCGGAGACCTGAAACTGGGGTTGGCAGCAGCTTCAGTATTAATAATAATATCAGTAATGTCATTATTTGCTTTTGAAATCATGGGGGGACGGCAGTTTGAGTTATCCCGGCATGGAATCTAGGATAAAGGAGGAATGATTAATGCTGAGAATCGAAAATTTATCCAAGAGACTGGGAAATTTTGAACTGAAAAAGGTCAACCTTGATATAGAAGATGGCGAGTATTTTATTATCCTGGGGCCTACGGGTAATGGAAAAACAGTTTTACTTGAATTAATTGCCGGTATGTACCGGGCTGACAGGGGCAAAGTGTGGTTTGGCGACCGGGAAATCAGTTCATTTTCACCGGAAGAACGAAGTATTGGTTTTGTCTATCAGGATTATGCCCTTTTTCCGCATCTAAGTGTTAAAGAAAACATTGTTTTTGGGCTTAAAGCCCGTGGAGTTGATAATAATGAGACTAAAAAGCGTTTGGATGATATTGTCTCACTATTAAATATTGAATATTTGCTGGAACGGTTTCCTTCGACTTTGAGTGGCGGGGAGAAACAGAGAACAGCTATAGCCCGTGCCCTGGTTACTTCTCCTCGCATTTTATTGCTGGATGAACCTCTCAGTGCCCTTGATGCCAGAACCAAACAGCTTTTCCAGGACGAGTTGCAGAGGATCCATAGTGCCTTGAAAACTACTACTTTGCATATTACTCATGATTTTTCTGAAGCCATGGCACTGGGAGACCGGGTTGGGCTAATGTTTGAGGGTGAAATTGTTCAGATGGGAAACCCTGTAGATGTTTTTCGTCATCCTAATTCGCGCTTTGTGGCTGATTTTGTAGGGGCTGAGAACATAATTGAAGGAAAGGCCGTAAATAAGGTGGTGGAAACCGGAGAAGGCATAGTAATAAAAACAGTAAGTGAGAAAGAGGGGCCGGTAACACTTACCATTCGACCTGAAGATCTTATCCTTTCCATCCAGGCTTTTGAGTCCAGTGCTCAAAATTCTTTGCCGGGGAAAATCATCAAGATGGTTAACCAGGGCCCATTGTTTCGTGTGACTGTGGACGTGGGGATTATTCTTACGGCACTGGTTTCTGTGCAGTCAGTGGAAGCAATGATGTTAAACCCTGCTGACAGTGTTTGGGTAACTTTCAAAAGTACTGCAGTAAATGTTTTATAATAGCTTTAAGGGAGGTTTGAGAATATGGATGATGCATTCTACGGGGAAATGAGGCAAAAGTTTAAAAAACTTGTCGAGGATCACAACTTGCTGGAGGAAGAGATCATAATCAGCGGCAGGACACTTTCAGTAGAAGAGGCTATTGGTAATCCCGAACGCAGGGATTATCCTATTGTAAAAGGACAGGAAAAGCTTATGCAGGCAGAATTCAAAGGAATTAAGGGTCAGGCTTTTACTGATATGCCAGCCTCCTTTAATGGGGATTTAAAGGAGGTTCTTGACAGGCCGCTGAATAATAATTTTGACCGGGCAGTTCTGGTTTCAACCATGAATGCTGTGTGCCGATACCTGGGATTGATAGACAAAACAGTTCATTGTCATGATGAAGCCCCGGAAATATGTTCAAGGAATCTTGTGACCTATATTAGTGAAAAATATGGAATCCCCAAAGTAGCCATGATAGGTTTGCAACCAGCCATGCTGGAACGGCTTGCGGAAAAATTTCCTATACGCTGTGTGGATATGGACCCGGATAATATAGGAAAAAGCAAGTCTGGAGTAGAAATAGAGGGAATGGCTGCTACGGATGAGGTATTGGAATGGTGCGATTTGATTGTGGCTACCGGGAGTACAGTCGTCAATGCAACCATAGTTAACTATTGTAATAAAAAGCCGGCCATTTTTTTCGGTACCAGCGGTGCTGCTGCCTGTTATTTAATGGGTCTGCAGCGTTTTTGCACTGAGGCATCATAGATTATAAATTAAAAATGTGTAATAGCCCCAGCAACTGCTGGGGCTAAAAATACAGAATTCTATGACTCGTGAAAACTGACTCCCAGTAAACCCGGCCCGGTATGGACTCCCAGTACAGGACTGATATCGGAACTAATAAATTCCTTGATATTGGGAAGCTTGCGAAGTCTTTCTATCAGTGCATCTGCGTCTTTACCTGCTCCACCGTGTAAAACAGCCAGGTTAATCTGCTTGTCCTTTACGCTTTCTTCAACAATCTGTATGAGCTTTTCGATAGATTTTTTGCGGCCTTTAGCTTTGCAGAAGGTGAAATACTTGCCTTCGCGATTAACCGAAATAATTGGCTTAAGGTGTAAAAATTGTCCCAGCATAGCTGCAACGTGTCCGATACGCCCGCCCCTCCGTAAATATTCCAGGGTTTCAATAATATAGTATAGATGTATTTTGCCCTGAAGTTTATGCATATTATCTACTATTTTATCAAAACTGATACCATTGGCAATATTACGGGCAGCTTCCAAAACCATCCAACCGGTACCCATGGAGAGCGTTTTGGAGTCTATTACTTTTATTTTCAGATCATGAATATCACGGGTTACCATTTCTACTGCTTCTGATGTACCGGATAAACCACTGGATATATGAACAGCCAGTAAATGAGTAAAACCTTCGTTCTTGATACTTTCTATGGCATTTCTTATGTCTTCCAAACACGGCATAGCAGTTGTGGGTATTTCCTCAGGCATTCGGTTATAGACTTCCTCGGGTTGAATGTCTATGCGGTCAGAATATTCCTTATCGGGGTATATCACCTTTGCAGGCACCACTCTGATTCCCAGCTTTTCTATAAACTCTCGCGGCAAATCACACATACTATCAGTTAAGAGGGCAATTTTTTCTTGCACTATTCCATCTCCTTTACGATGCTGATAATCATATCGCTACTTATGCAAACATTTTATTATAGATAAAATTAATAAGATTATTATTTATTTTAGATTATAAGCATCTATAAGGCAAAGAAAAACTATAATTATTTACTTGACATATTAAAATATTCTAAGTAGAATTTCTCTGTAAAGTGCTTTTGCTTTACATAAGGAGCAGTTTTTATTATGTTGCAAAAAGTTGAACGCATGGTTATGCTGAAAGACTTCTATGGGCCTTTGCTGACCGATAAACAGCAAATGGTTTTGAATTTATATTATGAAAACGATTGGTCTCTTTCAGAAATTGCTAATAACATGAAAGTGAGCCGTCAGGCTATATACGATTTGCTCAAGAGGGCGGAAAAGTCTCTTGAAGGTTATGAGACATCTCTCTCACTGGTGGGGAAGTTTTTGAGAACCCGTAAACAGATAATAGAGGTTTATGCATTATTGAATTCTCCAACACTGGATAAACAGGCCATTGAAGAATCACTGACGATACTGAAGGATATTGCCGAGTTGGTATAGAGAAAAGGAGAGGTATAGTGGCTTTTGAAGGTCTATCAGACAGATTACAGGATGTTTTCAAGAAACTTCGGGGGAAAGGAAAAGTTAGCGAAGCCGATGTCAAGGCGGCCATGAGAGAGGTGCGTCTGGCCCTGCTGGAAGCTGACGTTAATTTTAAGGTTGTAAAGGATTTTATTTCCAGGGTTAGGGATAGGGCTGTGGGTCAGCAAGTTTTACAGAGTCTCACTCCTGGTCAACAGATTATAAAGATTGTACATGATGAAATGACCGAACTGATGGGTGGCTCAGAAAGTAAGTTAAACCTGGGTTCTAGAACTCCGACAGTAATTATGGCTGTAGGGCTGCAGGGCGCAGGAAAGACTACTACAGTGGCCAAACTATCAAGGAATCTGATTAAACAGGGTAGGAGGCCGTTACTGGTAGCGGGTGACATTTATCGCCCGGCTGCCATTAAACAGTTGCAGGTACTCGGTGAACAGGTGGGAGTGCCGGTTTTTTCCATGGGACAGAATAATCCTGCGGATATTGCCCAGGCATCATTATCCTATGCTAAAACCAACAATCGGGATATTATTATTCTGGATACTGCCGGCCGTCTACACATAAATGAGGAATTAATGGATGAGCTGAAGCAGATAAAGGCAACAACTGAGCCGGACGAGATTCTACTGGTAGTAGATGCCATGACCGGACAGGATGCGGTTAATGTTGCAGAAGCATTTAACCGGGATCTGGGTTTGACCGGAGTTATTCTTACCAAGCTGGATGGAGATTCCCGTGGGGGAGCGGCTCTTTCGGTAAAAGCGGTAACTGGATGTCCTATAAAATATGTTGGTATGGGTGAAAAACTCGATGCCCTGGAGACATTTTTCCCGGACCGGATGGCCTCCCGTATTCTGGGCATGGGAGATATACTGAGCCTGGTGGAAAAAGCCCAGGCCAACATTGATCAGCAAAAAGCCAGGGAAATGGAACGCAAGATTCGCAAGCAGGAATTTACCCTGGAGGATTTTAGGGAGCAGATGCAGCAGGTCAGATCTATGGGGCCTTTGGAAGACCTTCTGGATATGATTCCGGGAATGGGAAAACAACTAAAAGGTGTTAAAGGCGAATTTGATGAAAAGGAAATTGTCCGCGTGGAAGCTATTATTCAATCAATGACCCCTGCAGAACGCAGAGAACCTGCAATTCTGAATGGCAGCCGCAAAAAGAGGATTGCCCGGGGAAGCGGGACCAGGGTTCAGGAAGTAAACCGTTTAATTAAACAATTTGAAGAATCCAGAAAATTAATGAAGCAGTTTTCTGATTTGAGTTCCAAAAAGGGGAAAAAGGGTGGCTTGCCGAATTTTAAGCTGCCTTTTTAAAGACGTAATATCTTAATCCCCGGCAGGACATACGTGAGAGTTTTGCATAATTCAAATCAAGCAGGTTATTCTGAGCGTTAGCGAAGCCCCTTAATCGTGAGCGAAGCGATCATCAGTAGTGCCCGGAGGGTAAATCTAAAGATCCTTCGGCTTTGCCTCAGGATGACAGTATTAAAGTACCCAACGAATCATATTAAAAAGCAAATTATGCAAAATCCTCAAGTGATCAAAATTCAAAATTCAAAATTAAAAATTATTAACGGGAGGTGATTAAGTGGCAACAAAAATCCGATTAAAAAGAATGGGAGCCAAGAAAAACCCTTTTTATAGAGTGGTTGTGGCAGACTCCAGATCCCCCAGAGATGGAAGATTCATTGAAGAGATTGGTTATTATGACCCTACAACTGATCCTGCAACGGTTAAGATTGACGAAGATAAGGCATTTAAGTGGTTGAATAATGGTGCAAAACCTTCTGATACAGTGAAATCTCTTTTGCAGAAGCAGGGCATAATGGCCAGATTGGCAGATAAGGTGAAATAATCGAAACCACGCAGGGGGTGAAAAAAGGTGAAAGAGCTTCTTGAGTTTATTGCCAGATCGCTGGTAGACAATCCTGAAGAGGTCGAAGTTAAAGAAATAGAAGGGGAAAGGTCGACTATTCTTGAACTCAGGGTGGCAGCTGATGATATGGGAAAGGTAATTGGGAAACAGGGCAAAATTGCCAAATCCATCAGGACTATAACCAAGGCAACCGCAGCCAAAGAAGGCAAAAGGGTAGTTGTGGAAATACTCAGATAGTATGGGTTTTAGTTCTTAGCTTGCCAAAAGCTGTCAGAATGAGTAAACAGGCGAATTTCAAGGGATTAGAAAAAGCTGCGATTGAGGCGTACATTGGCTGCGTTGATTGAGCAGCTTTTGATTAATAAATATGATGCATGGGATCGCTCGTTTTCTCCACTTTGAGGGCTGATTTGCAGCCATTTCTATACTGAGCAAAAGGAATAAAGGTGTGGTAATCTTGAAGCCAGGTGATGAACTGGTCAGTGTTGGGAAAATAGTGGGTACTTATGGTTATAAAGGCATCCTCAAAGTCTTGCCGCTGACTGATTTTCCAGAGAGGCTTGAAAAACTGAAAAAGGTTAAGCTCTTTAAAGGGGAGCAGACAGAGGAAATCCTGATAGAATCAGTGAAACCCTACAAGGATCTTTATTTGTTTAAATTTACTAATATTGATAATAAGGAAACTGCCAGACAATACGGAAATTTTCTTCTGAAAATTGAAGAAAGCGAAATATACCCACTTCCGAAAGGGTATTTTTATCATTTTGAATTAAAAGGACTGGCTGTTTTTGATAATGAAAGAGGCTTCCTGGGAGAGCTCACGGATATTCTTGAAACCGGGGCCAATGATGTCTATGTAGTGAATTCTGAAAAATATGGCGAGATCCTGCTTCCAGCTATTAAGGATGTAATAGTCGATATAAACCTCGAAGAAAAGAAAATGCAGGTTAAACTGCTGCCGGGTTTGATTTGAACATTTCTCGAATTGAGGGGTGTGAGCTAATGAAAATTGATATTTTAACCCTTTTCCCTGATATGTTTTTTTCTCCCTTTGATGAGAGTATTATAAAAAAGGCGCGGGAGAAAGCTCTTCTGGATATTAATACAATAAATATCAGAGATTTTGCCAGGGATAAACATCGGCAGGTAGATGATTACCCTTATGGCGGTGGAGCCGGTATGCTTATGAAAGCGGATGTTTTGACTGCAGCCATAGAGAGCAGCAGAAGCAGCGGGTCCTGGTTGATATATATGTCTCCTCAGGGTAAGGTGCTTAATCAAGCGCATGTTGAAGAACTGGCCGGGAAAAAGCATCTTATAATACTCTGTGGTCATTATGAGGGTATAGACGAAAGGGTTATGGAGTTTGTCGATGAGGAGATTTCCATAGGGGATTATATATTAACCGGCGGTGAGATTCCTGCTATGGTGTTGCTAGACTCGGTGGTGCGATTGATTCCCGGGGTTCTGGGAGGCGAAGAATCAGCACAGGAGGAATCCTTTTCCCGCGGACTGCTGGAATATCCGCATTATACCCGGCCAAGGGAACACCGGGGCCAGGAAGTGCCGGAGATACTTCTGTCCGGTCACCATGAAAATATCAGCTTGTGGAGGAAAAAGCAGAGCTTAATCAGGACTTTGTTAAAACGGCCGGATTTGCTTTTGGAAAGAAGCTTTAGTGATGAAGAAAAAAAATTGCTTGAAGAAATTTTGTTTGACAGGGAGTAAACGAGCTTGAGAAAATCCAGAGTTTATATAGTGCTTTTGCACTATCCCATGTATAACAAACGCATGGATATTATTACAACATCTATTACCAACCTGGATCTGCACGATATTTCCAGAGTTGCCCGGACATATAATGCAGATGGATTTTTTGTGGTTCATCCTTCTGAAAACCAACGGGAACTCTTGGAGCAGATAAAATCTTACTGGCAGGAAGGCTATGGAGGCACTTATAATCCAGATCGCAAAGAGGCTTTTAAGATACTGAGAACAGCCGGCAAACTGGCTGAAGTTAAAGATATTATTGCCAGGGAAAGCCCGGGAGAGGTATTGACAGTAGCCACTGATGCAAGGCCGTATTCGAACAGTGTTTCTTATTTGAGCCTCAGAGAAAAGG
Organism: Syntrophomonadaceae bacterium; assembly: GCA_018432955.1. Classification (GTDB taxonomy): domain Bacteria; phylum Bacillota; class Syntrophomonadia; order Syntrophomonadales; family Syntrophomonadaceae; genus SV3-B162. The sequence continues at coordinate 469 of JAHDSE010000038.1, read as the reverse complement.
TCTTAAATAATGAACAGAATATTCTTTTGCTGTTCGGAACTGGCTGGGGTATACAAAAAGAATTGCTTGAAGAATGTGATTATATTCTTGCACCTCTGGCAGGTGGAGGGGCTTATAATCATCTCTCCGTACGCAGTGCGGTATCGATAATACTGGATAGATTATTAGGGGAATCATGGTTTCAAACATAGTTTTTCTTGAGAACAGCTCTTATCTGTGATATACTTATTTCGTTCTGTGTAAGAAAAGGTGGTCCGCTGCATTGCCAGAATGTAAGAACACCTTCTGGAAGGAGGTCAGGATGATGCAAGACATAATCAGGTCTATTGAAGAAGAATACTATAATAAAGACTTGCCTGAGTTTGGCCCTGGTGATACTGTCAAGGTTCACGTTAAAGTTGTTGAGGGTGCCAGGGAAAGAATTCAGGTTTATGAGGGAACTGTTATTAAAATCAGAGGCGGAGGCCTT
>JAHDSE010000130.1 GCA_018432955.1 Syntrophomonadaceae bacterium | reverse complement strand
TTTGCAGGAGAAACAGTTTATGCGGGTAGGCGGAACCAGCCTGCGAAAGGTTGATGTCAGAATCATTGCCGCTACCAATAAGGATCTGCGCGAAGCTATAAGAACAGGAGCTTTTCGTGAAGACCTGTTTTATCGCCTGAATGTTATCGAATTCTATCTTCCTCCGCTCAAGGAACGGGTTGAAGATATTTTACCATTGACTTACAAGTTTATTGAAAAATACAATAATATCCTGGGTGCGCATATCACCGGAATCAAACGCGAAGCCTGTCGTGTTCTGGAGAGTCATTCCTGGCCTGGTAATATACGGGAGCTGGAAAATGCCATAGAAAGAGCCGCTAATTATGCCTGGGATGGGAAAATAGGGGTCGAGCACCTTCCTGCTCATATATTTCAGCCGGAAAACAAAAAGCCCAAACCCTCAAATTATCGGTCGGCACTTTCCGATGCTGATAAAAACATTATTATTGAAGCTCTGCAGAAAACCAAGGGAAATAAGAGCGCAGCGGCCAGGATGCTCAATTTGAGCCGTTCGGCATTTTATGAGAAGTTGAAGAAATATGAGCTTAGTTGAAAAAATATCACGGGAGGAAAAGGAAAATCCCAATGATTTTGATTTTTTTATGAGCAGTAAAATTTGGGCGAGGGATAAGTCTTTATTTTATAAACGGCAAAACCAAAAGATGCCTCAGGTATCCAAATGTATTATTGAGATAGCTCTTGCGTGAATTAGAGCTTTTTTTTTATGACAATGAAAAGAATATACGTATCTTATTCCGGGCAATATAGATATATTAAAAATCATTTTTGTGGTGCTGCACCGATAGCTGCTTATTGTATGCTGCGTGTCCAGAAGTTGTATGAGCAAACATACACCTGTATGGAAGAACAAACAACAGCATTTGGACTGATATTGATTTCTGATCCCTAAGTAGCTGATTTTTTAAGCAATTCTTCCCTTGGCACGAATGTTGCGGTTATGTTGGCAGAACAAAAAACCAACATAAAGGGAAAGGGGGAATTAGCGAAATCTGTTCAATAAACCAGCTGGCAGAATACATACAAGCTGTCGGCAAGAATTAAATTTTAACCTAGGGGGTTGAGCAAAATTGGGAGTTTATAGTGATCTTTACGCCAGCAAACTTCGAACAGCTGACGAAGCGGTTAAAGCAGTTCAATCCAAGCAGTGGGTATGGTACAGCCACTTCGCCATGGGTCCCCGGGCTCTGGATGAGGCCCTCGCCCGGCGGGCCGGAGAGTTGACTGGGGTTAATGTCAAAGGTGTATGCCTTATGTACGAACCCGAATTAGTAAAAGTTGATCCCGAACAAAAGTCGTTTTTATATCATTCCGGTCACATGAGCGGACATGAACGCCATCTGGGCGATCAGGAACTGGCCTATTATATCCCCGGCAACTATGGCCAATGCCCGGGCAATACGCGAAGCGGCAACATGTATCCGCCCCAGATAGCCATGATTATGACCACTCCGATGAATGAACACGGTTATTTTAATTTCGGAACGTCCTGCTCTTATGCCAAGACTATTTGCGACATGGCAGATGTGGTTATCCTGGAGGTGAATCCCAATGCACCCTGGTGTCTGGGAGGGGAACAGGAATGCATTCACATTTCCGAGGTTGACTATATAGTTGAGCATGAAAGCCCCATGGCGGTTATCCCGTCAGAATTCACGGTTACCGAGGCTGAGAAGAAAATTGCTGCATTATTGATTGAGGAACTTGAGGACGAGGCCTGTCTGCAGTTTGGTATAGGTGCCCTGCCGTCCATGATCGGTAAAATGATTGCCGATACCGACCTAAAAAATCTGGGAATTCACTCGGAAATGATGGCCGACTGCTTTATTGATTTAGCTGAGGCTGGAATTGTTAATGGAAAGATGAAGAGCATTGACCAGAGAAAGATAACCTACACTTTTGCGCTGGGTTCTCAGCGGCTTTATGACTATATTGATAATAATCCCCGCTGTGCCACATACCCGGTGGACATTACAAACGATCCAGATATCATAGCAAGAAACGATAAAGTAATCTCCATAAACAACGCGGTTGAAATCGATCTCTACAGTCAAATCAATTCCGAGTCCTCTGGATTTCGTAATATTTCCGGTACCGGCGGACAGCTGGATTTCACCATAGGTGCCATGAAATCAAAGGGGGGCAAGCCTTTTATCTGTCTTTCCTCCACCAAGAAGCAGGGAGATAAAACAGTTTCCAGGATAGTACCCTATTTCCGTCCGGGAAGCATTATTACTGTGCCTAGAACATATGCGCCATACATTGTAACTGAATACGGCATAGCTAATATGATGGGCAAATCGACCTACAGAAGAGCTGAGCTGCTTATAGATATTGCTCATCCAGACTTCCGCGATGATTTGATCAAGGCTGCAAAGGAGCAGCGCATATGGACTCGAACCAATAAGATTGGTTAAACGATGTTTTTAAGAAGGGGAGTTGGTATTGATGGTTATTGCTATTGTATTGGCTTATATTGCGGCAACCACGGGCATTGGGATATATATGATGAGAAGGAAGACCACTTTGGCCGGGTATTTTGTCGCCAAAAAAGAATTGGGTACATGGTTGATTGTTCCCATACTGTTTGGAGAAATTATAGCCGGTGCAGGAACGGTAGGTAATGCCGCCCAAGCTTTTGGCTTTGGATTATCTTCGGTATGGGTAAACTGGGGCATGAGTATCGGCTGTTTGCTGGTTATGCTGACTGCCGCCAAATTCTACCGGGTTATCGGTAACAAATTTAATTCGGTATCAGTGCCTCAGGTTTATAAGGCAAGGTTCGATGCCAAAACCAGAATGGTCATGATGGTGGTTCTGGTTTTGGTTTACGCCATCCTTTTTGCCATGCAACCGGTGGCCGCAGGCAACATACTGGCGCCATTGCTGGGTGTTGACCATACCATGATAACATGGTTTGTGGGCATACTGTTCATAACCCTGTGTATTACGGGCGGCATGAAGGGTATGGCCTGGATGAATGCACTGCATTGTACGGTGATGTATATCGGCATGGGAATAGTTTGTTTCGCCGCCGTCAAGTTTGCCGGTGGTTTCGGGGGTATACAGGCTGCAGTTCCAGACACTTTCTTCAGGATGGACCAGCCTGACATGTTGACCATGGCGGGCTGGCTAATAGGCACAGCATTGTCGTTCTTTGCGGCTTCAGTATTGATCGCCGCTATTTTTGGAGCTAAAGACGTAAAGTCCTATAGATCTGGATTTGCCTGGGCTGCAGTTTTAACCTTCATTTTTGCCCTGTTCCCGGCTTTGATAGGTATAGTTGGCAGAGCAATTATGCCTGATGCCGCTAGCGGAAGCATTCTTTACCTGGTAGCCGAGCAAATTGGGCCGACTTTCACGGTTCTGGCTTCCATGGGTATACTCGCTGCGATCATGTCTACTGGTCCGGCATTATTGCTCCTGACTACTACCATGCTCAGTGAGGATCTCTATGTTTTGGCCAAGCCTCAAGCAACTGAAAAGCAGCGCTTGGTCTTTGCCCGTGTTGCCATGGCAGTACTTGGTTTGGCAGCGACTTATTTTGGTATGCATGCCGGTTCCATACTGGGGCAGATGGCAGGTGCTTTCCAGATCAGAGCCATTGCCGGTCTGGTACTCCTGGTGGCCATATTCTGGCCGCGGGTTGACAGCCGGGCGGCTTTCTGGTCCATATTAGTAGGCGGTCTGGTAGCAGCGGTATGGCATTTTTCCGGCAACCCGTATTGCACCTCTCTCTGGCCGTCGCTGGCAGTGGGAGTACCTATCCTGGTAGTACTGACCCTGATGGCTCCCAAACCAGTATCTGATGGGTATGCACTATATCAAGAGGCCCTGACAGAGGCTGACGCGGCAGGTAAATTGGACTAATATGCAAGTGGAAAAATGTGATGGATTTTAAACGATTGTCCATCATGGTTGTGGGAGTTGGTAGCAAGTGTTGCGGGACGAGTAGTCCGGCAGCACTTCACCAGCGCCCTGTTTAAAAACCGGCAAGCCAGGCTTGGTGATTATTCCGGTTTGTAGTTCAAGCCCAAAGGAACAATAAATATTGGGCGTTTTGGTACTTCAAATGCAGGTTGTGGCCTTCCGACAAATATATCAAAGTCTTGAGTTCATATTACCGGGCTTGGAGTAAATACGGCCTGAATGAATTCTGGCACATAGTACAAGGTCTTTAAAACAATGATTATAACTCGTGATTCAATACATTTAAGAAGAAAGGAGGGTGAAAATGTCATATCGTGATAAAGAATACAAGTTTATCAAGGTTAACATTGAAAATGATATTGCTATTGTGCAATACAACCGTCCCAAGGCTTTGAACGCTGCCAATGCGGAATTGGTAATGGAGCGTAATGAAGCTATTCATGAAGCGGGGCTGGATCCGGAAATAAAGGTTTTGATCATGACCGGTAACGAAAAGGCCTATAGTGCCGGCGGGGACCTGGCAGCTATGGTGAAGTACGGGCCCAAAGGCGCGCGGGAATTTGCTGATAAAGTGGTGCAGTCCGGTATGTCCCTGACCAACCTGCCCAAGCCGACCATCGCTATGATAGCTGGTTTTTGTATGGGAGGCGGGTTTGAAAACGCTATGTGCTGCGATCTCAGGATTGCAGCTGATAATGCTAAATTTGCCTTACCCGAGATTAATGTGGGGATTTACCCCGGCGGCGGTGCGACTCAACGGCTGCCCCAGCACGTATCCCTGTGCAAAGCCAAGGAATTGGTCTTCCTGGGTGAGACCTTTGATGCTCAGACCGCCCTGGATTTGGGATTGGTCAATATGGTTGTTCCCCTCGATGAGCTGCGGGAGAAAACAATGGAAGTGGCACGTAAACTTTGCAAAAAACCAGCTTTTTCTTTGCGCATGGCCAAAGAAGCCCTCAATGCAGCCTGGAGCTGCAGCCTGGAAAAGGGTTTACAGATTGAAACCCATGGCTGGGCAATGACTTATGGTACCAAAGATGCCAAAGAGGGAATGAATGCCTTTTTGGAAAAACGCAAACCCATTTATACTGGGGAGTAGTAGATTAGGAGGAAAAGATAAATGGAATACAAATACAATGTTCGTGATCTAAAATTTATATTGAAAGAGTGGCTCCCATCAAAAGAGGTATTTGCTCTTGATCGGTTTAAAGATTTCTTTGGCTATGATGATATTGATATGTATTTAACGGAAGGATATAAAGTAGCCCGGGGAGTCGTAAGTCCTATCAACGTGGAAGGTGACAAAAATCCGGTCACATTTGAAAATGGCGTTGTCACCAATCCTCCCGGATATAAAGAAGTATTTCGCTTCCTGCAGGAAAATGGGTGGGGATCCAGCAGTGAATGTGTTGAAGTAGAGGGCGGCATGCCCCTGATTCTCTACAAGGCGGTTGCCGAGATGATAGCCGCGGCCTGTCCGGCCATGGGCTCCAACATTAAGTTGACCTCCGGAGCCGCCAACCTGATTATCAAGTTTGGCACCGAAGAAGACAAAGAGAGATTTGTTCCCAAGATGCTCAGCGGAGACTGGCAGGGGACCATGAACCTGACCGAGCCGTCTGCCGGCTCAGATGTGGGCGATGCCCTGGCCAGATCTTATCCTACAGATGATCCGCGCATATGGAAAATTAAAGGAACCAAGATGTTCATCACTGCCGGCGACGGTTCCATATGTGAAAATACCATCCACATGGTGCTGGCGCGTCCTCCACAGGGTGCCAAAGGTTCAGCCGGACTGGGGCTATATATTGTACCCAAAATATGGGTCAACGAAGATGGCAGCCTGGGCAAGCCCAATGATGTCACCACCATCGCTATTGAACACAAGATGGGACTGAACGGTTCAGCCACCTGCATGCTTAACTTCGGTGAAAACGATGAGTGCTACGGGTTTCAGGTAGGACCGGATCCAGACGAAAAAGGTCGCTCCAAGGGCTTGATGATGATGTTCAACATGATGAATGAATCCCGTATTGGGACCGGACACAATGCCAACAACCAGGCTTCGGCTGCCTATGCTCTGGCATCACAGTATGCACTGGAAAGGATTCAGGGCTATATTAAAGGCGAACGGGTGCCTATTGTAAAGCATGCCGATGTCAGAAGAATGCTGCTGGATATGAAGGCCCACACCGAAGGTATCCGGGCTATGATATTCAAGGGATTCTGGAATCTTGACATTGCTGAAAACTCCAAGCCGGAAGACAAGGCCAAAGCCAAGGAATGTGCGGATGTCTCGGCCATACTAACTCCCCTGGTCAAGTGTTACGGAAGTGAAACCGCTGTTTTAATGACCGCAGAAGCCATACAGGTTCTGGGAGGCGTGGGATACACCAAGGAATATCCGGTTGAACAGTATATGCGTGATTCCAAGGTTCTGACCATCTGGGAAGGCACTTCATTTATTCATGGAAATGACCTGGTGGGACGCAAGATGACCATGAAAGACGGCGAACCTTTCAAGAAATGGATGGCCAGCATGAAGGCTTTCATAGATAATAACAAAGCTACCGAGGGTTTCAGTAAAGAATTTAGCAACATGGAAAAGGCCTACAATTGTGCTGAAGAAATCATGAATCTGGTCTATTCCTGGCATGCCAACAAGGCTGAGAAGGGTCAGCTGCTCAACGTGTTTGCCATTCGCATCCTGTTTATCTTTGCCCAGCTTTATGTAGCCATGTGCCTCCTGGAGCAGGCGCTTACAGTTAAAAAGATTACAGCCGAGCTCCCGGACGACCATTATGATATGAATTTCTACAAGGGTAAAATTGCCGGTGCCAGATATTATGCAAACAACATTTTGCCCAATGTCTTTACTTTGACTACGGTTATCAAAGATGCTGACACCAGTGTTCTGGAAGTTCCGGAAGAAGCCTTGATTATCGAATAGATTAGGGAAAGGGGTAATTTAAATGCGAGAAATTTACTTGGTTGAAAGTGTAAGAACCGCTATTGCCAAAGCCGGCAAATATTCATATTTTTCCAATCTGAGAGCCGATGACATGGTAGCCAAAGTCATGAACGAATTGATGCGCCGGGCCGGCCTGGAAGACAAGAAGGAAGAGTTGGACGATGTAATTCTGGGAGGAACTGCGCTGATCAAAGACATGGCCAGCAATATCGGACGTTATTCAGTAATCGTGTCCGGTTTTCCTCAGAGTATTCCCGGCTGTACGGTAGACCGTTTTTGTTCTTCCGGGCTTCAGGCTATTTTCAATGCTGTTTCCGCGATTAACATGGGTTGGGGTGCCGAGATGATTCTGGCCGGCGGTGTACAGCATATGACTCATATTCCCATGGGATTTGGCAATGAGCACAATCCGAATCTGAACCAGTTTACTGACGAAAACTTTGTACGCATGGGCTGGACGGCAGAGATGGTAGCGCGCAAGTATGGGATAAGCAGAGAGGAACAGGACCAGATGGCCGTGGAAAGCCACGAAAAAGCTGATAAAGCTACGAAAGAAGGCCTGTTTAAAGATGAGATTCTGCCTATTGAAGCTGAATTCCTGACCAGAGATGGCAGTACGGTTACCCAGGTTGTAGATACGGATCAGGGTATCAGACCCGGAACCACTATGGAAACTCTGTCTAAAATGAAACCGGTATTTATGGATGACGAAGCAGCTACGGTTACCGCCGGGAACTCGAGTCAAACCAATGATGCCGCAGCCTGTGTCCTGGTAGCCAGCAAGGAAAAATGCCAGGAGCTGGGGCTTAAGCCGAAAATGAAACTGATTGGCTACACAGCAGTTGGTGTAGACCCGAGGTACATGGGAATTGGACCTGCTGTGGCGATTCCCAAGGTACTAAAACAGGCTGGTATGACCGCGGACCAGATTGATCTATGGGAAGTCAATGAAGCTTTTGCATCCCAGGCGTGTTACTGTACCAAAGAACTGGGAATCAGAAACCATCCCTTATTGAACCCGCGTGGCAGCGGTATTTCACTGGGCCATCCGCTGGGATGTACCGGTGCGCGGATAGCCACCACCCTGATGCATGAGATGGAATTTTATGGTGCCAAATATGCTGTAGAAAGCATGTGTGTTGGTCACGGGCAGGGCGCAGCCGCCATCTGGGAATGGGTCGGCTAAGTCTCTGAATAGTTAAACGATTTGCGGTTGGCAGTCCAAGCAATAGATACAATTTCTGCCAAAAGGATAAATTCTAGGCCAACCGCAGGTTATTATATTAGAAGAATTAAGAAATGTTTCACTATGTCCAGTTATTTTAGCTAAGGAGGGAATAAGAAATGGAAGTTAAAAAAATATTTGTAGTCGGAGCAGGATTTATGGGTGCCGGTATCGCGCAGGTGGGTGCCCAGGCAGGGTATGAAATATATTTATATGATATCGCTCCTGCTGCAGTGGAAAAGGGAATTGACGGAATTAAAAAGCTTCTCGGGAGAAAAGTGGCCAAGGATAAAATGACTCAAGGGGAAATGGATACCGCTATTAACCTGATTAAACCCAGTACTGCTCTTGAAGATGCAGCTGCTGCTGATCTGGTAATTGAGGCAGTTTATGAAAATGCCGACCTCAAGAAAGATATCTTCTCCAAACTGGATGCCATATGCAAGGGTGACTGCATTTTCGCTACCAATACCTCATCCATTCCCATAACTTCACTGGCAACAGCGGTTAAGGATCAGGCCAGATTTATTGGCATGCATTTTTTCAGCCCGGTACCGGTTATGAGATTGTGCGAAATCATTCGGGCTATCAAAACCTCTGACGAGACTATCGCTGTAGTAGCTGAGGTTGCTCAGAAGATGGGCAAAACCACGGTGGTTGCCAAAGACGTTCCCGGCTTTATTGTAAACCGCATTAATTCTGCCCTGCGGGCCGAAGCCTACAAGTGCATGGAAGAAGGTGTAGCCAGCATAGAAGATATTGATAAAGCCATGAAAATGGGGGCCAATCATCCCATGGGACCCTTTGAACTGGCAGATTTTGTAGGTCTGGATGTTAATTATAGCGTTCTATCCACTCTCCATGCCGGATATAAAGATGCCAAATTTGCTCCCAATCTGACCCTGGAAAAATTGGTTACTTCAGGCGATTTGGGCCGTAAGACCGGCAAGGGATGGTATGATTATACGTCGGGAGAAAAGAAACCCAGAACCGATGTCAAATTCTAGACTGAAAAGGTCAACGATATATAGCATCAGTCCTTAAAGAATATACGCTCAGGTTTAAATATGTAAAAAAAGGTGGTTGTGGTTTATCCGGCTGAACAGGCAGTATAAACCGCAACCATAACTGCGGTCTATAGACATCAGAAAGGAGGGCGTATTAATTGTCATATAGAGATAAGAAATATAATACCATGCTGGTCACAGTCGAAGATCATATCGCAACAGTGCAATTCAATCGGCCGGAAACATTAAATGCGATAAATAATGAAGTGAACCGGGAACGGGTAGAGATATTTACGGCACTGGGAGAAGATCCTGATGTCAGGGTGGTAATTCTTACCGGCGGGGAAAAAGTGTTCAGTGCTGGCGGGGATTTGCCAGCTCTTTCTCAGTATTCGATAGTTGATGCCCGGGACCATGCTGATAATAATTTTGCTGGTCAGAGGGCCCTGGCAGATATGCCGAAACCGACCATAGCAGCCGTAGCAGGTTATGCCATGGGCGGCGGTGCAGAGAATGTGTTATTGTGTGACCTGCGAATAGCCGCGGATAATGCCAAAATTGCCTGCTCAGAAATTAATGTGGGTATTTTCCCCGGCGGTGGAGCGACCCATCGACTGGTGCAGAATATATCCATGTGCAAAGCCAAGGAAATGCTGTTTTTTGGTAATGTAATAGATGCTCAGACGGCACTGGAAATGGGACTTATCAACAAAGTGGTTCCCCTGTCCGAATTAATGAGCACAGCCAGGGAATGGGCGAATAAGCTGGCCCGGAAGCCTCCTTTTACGTTGAAGATGCTCAAAGCAGTTATTAATTCCAATTGGGGTATTAATACCGAAACTGCGATGAGAGTTGAACACGACGCCTGGGCGGCTATCTTTGGCAGTGAAGACGCAAAGGAAGGTATGAAAGCTTTTGTGGAAAAAAGGAAGCCGGAATATAAAGGAAAATAAGCTGGATCAGGTGTTATCCGGCAAAATAGGAGGGATATAATGCGTGAAGTGGTAATAATTGATATGGCCAGAACTGCTATAGGCAGGATGAATGGTACGATTAAGGATTTGCCTGCTATTGAACTGGTATCCCAGGTAGGCAAAGCCATTATTGACCGCAACAGGAAAAAAATTAAACCTGAGGACTATGATTATGTCATGTTGGGGCAGGTTAAACAAAACGCCAGCTGTGCCAATATTGCGCGCAATTTTGCTTTAAGAATGGGAATCCCTGAAGAGGTCCCGGCAACTTGTATGACTGTAGCCTGCGGTTCCGGTTTGCTCTCTATACTGGAAGGTTATGAATTTATTAAAAACGGTTTTGCTGACATAATACTGGCAGGTGGCGTGGAAGCCATGAGCCAGGGAGAATATTTCCTCAACGGTAAAGCCAATCAGGCTTTTGGCAATCTGGATACTACATTTAAGGATGCCATACTGGCAGGTGGTCCCGGAGCAGCTCCGGTTGAACGTTATGGTAATATTCCCATGGGCATCACTGCTGAAAACCTGGTGGATATTCACAATATTCCGCGCAAAGAGCAGGATGAATTTGGATACCGAAGCCAGTTGCTGGCTTCCAAAGCCATAGAGAATGGCGATTTCAAGGCAGAAATCATACCCGTGGCATATACCAAGGAAGATGGTTCCACCGGGTATTTTGATACTGATGAACATCCCCGTCTGACTGACCTGGATAAAATGGCCAAACTAAAACCGGTGTTTAAAAAAGACGGAACCGTAACTGCAGGAAGCTCTTCAGGCAGAAACGATGGTGCTGCTCTGGCTATTATTATGTCCAAAGAAAAGGCCGATGAATTAGGCATCAAGCCTCGGGCCCGTATTATAGGTTCAGGAGTTGCCGGTGTTGATCCCAGTATTATGGGGCGCGGTCCGGTGCCATCGGTTAAAGTGGCTATGGAAAAAGCTGGTATAAGCCTTAAGGACATGGATCTTGTTGAATTGAACGAGGCATTTGCCGGACAGAGCCTGGCTGTATACAGAGAATGGATCAGGGATTGGAATATTGATTTTGAGTGGTTGGATAAGCATGTTAATTTGTGGGGAGGCGCTATTGCTCTTGGACACCCCCTGGGCGGAACCGGATGCATTATTACCACCAAGCTTCTTTACGGCCTGGAGCGTACCGGAGGCAAGTACGGTCTTTCAACCATGTGTTGTGGCGGCGGAATTGGGGTAGCGGGGATTATTGAAGCCCTGAATTAATGAAGTGAAAGTGAGGGATTACGATGCAGGAAGTGCTTATCGCCAGTGCAGTGCGAACACCATTTGGTCTGTATATGGGTTCATTAGCAGGCCAGCGTTCGCAAGACTTGGCTGCCGTTTCGATGAAAGAAGCTGTAAATAGAGCAGGGATAGACTCGTCCCAACTGGATATTGCCATCTACAGTGAGGCCAAACAAACCAGCCTGCCCGCCAATATAGGCCGCCATGGCTGGCTGTTGGCAGGATTAAGTGAGGATACAGCGGGCTTTACTATGAATACGCTTTGTGCTGGTGCTCTGCAGACCATGATAAGTGGATTCAACAAAATTATCGCAGGAGAATACCGGGGGCTTTTGACAGGTGGGATAGAAACCAACAGTCAGGCGCCGCACTATATCTTGAATGCCCGCTCTTCATTTGGCGGAGATAGTCTTAATATCAAAGATTCCAAGAAAGAGATCGAAATTAATGCCCAGCCCGTTGATCTTTACGGTGAACTGAGCGCATTTAGCCTGGCAGATATAGTTGCCGCGAACTATGGAATAAGCCGCAAAACTCTTGATGAATATGCCGCCTTGAGCAAAGCCAAAGCAGCTGCGGCTGTAAAGAAAGAACTATGGAAAGAAGGCATTGCACCTGTTTCCAAAAAAGTGAAAAAAGCGGAAGTTATGGTGGACGCTGATGATGCTGCCAGAGCTCCTGAATTTGCCCAATTAATGGAACTGGCTGCAGTCAACGCAAACGGCACAGCGACCACAGGAAATGTTGCTCCTTTGGCTGATGGTTCGGCAAGTATAGTAATGTTTTCTGCGGACCGGGCTAAAGAGCTTGGAGTTAAGCCAATTGCGCGTATGCTGGGTTTTGGCATAGCAGCTGGGAATCCTCGCCTTTTGGAGATCACTACGCTTAAATCCATAAAAAATGCCTTGAAGGCTACAGGAAAAATCCTGGATGAGATTGACTTTATTGATTTCCATGAGCCTTCGGCAGCATATGCTCTGGCGGTTTTGGAACAATTGGAAAAAGCTGCAGAGAAAGCTAATGCCGATGGTGGCAGCCTGGGCTATGGACATGCCGGAGCTGCAACCGGCGGAGCCATGGTGGTCAATATGCTGCAGCGTCTGCAAAGTGGCCAGACAGGCCTGGTTAATGTTGGTGCCCTGGGAGGGCAGTCATTGTCAGTAGTAGTGGAAAAATTATAGCTAATAACAGTTTTTTTAAAACTCCTCCTTGATGATTTCTTATCCCGGCCCGGGGATAAGAAATCATCTATTTATAGGAATATTATGTAAAGGGAGATGATTTTGATGGCCAGTTTTGCAGAAATCAAAGCCCATCTTGCTCAAATACCGGTAAATCAGTATTTGCAGGTCAGACTCCTGGAAACGGGCGAGGGTGTCTGTACAGTAGCGATGCCTTTTAACCCTCGGCTGGCCAACAGCTGGCAAGGTACCCATGGAGGGGTACTGGTAACTCTTGCAGACATGGCCTTTTTTCTTGCCCAGGCTACCCAGAACGGCATCGACTCAAGCGGCAGGGTAGCTACTGCAGAAATAAAAACCAATTTTTTGGGATCTAATAAAGGAGGCGACCTCAAGGCTGAAGCCAGGGTGATAAAAAACGGCAAGAGGTTGGTGTTTGGTGAAGTAACCGTCTTTGACTTAAATAATACGGTGATATCCCATTCAACTCTTAGCTATGTGAAGTAACCCAATTATTCTTTGCTAAAGGATTGATAATTATGATTATAAGAGACGATGAGCTTATGGAATACACCGAAATGATGACTACTGTTATGGATAATAACGGGATTGAGAGCATTGTTTTCAGCAGTGATGAACATATTATAACAGAGGTCAAGACCGTTGGCAGCTTTACATACCCTTATCTGAAGAGGGGGCAGGGAATAAAAGAGCATTCGCTTGTCAATAAGGTATTAAACAGCGGAAAGGCAGATAGCATTACTATGCCCTCAGATAATCCCGCAATACCTTCTCTGTGGATGCAGGTTTATCCTGTGAAGTCAGGTTCTGAGGATAAAATTTGCGGAACCTGGGGCATTTTATGTGCTCAAATATGGCCTGAAATCGAAGCCTTTGAATCATTTGTAAAACTAATGGGCAATGAATTTCCGCAGGGTTGCATGGTCTATATCTGCGACCGGGAGAAATTCCTGTGCCGCTATGAAGCAGATAATTATGAGCTGGGCGGCAAATCCGTTGCTCAGGTTGGAGACCGGCTTGGGCAGGGCGGAGTGGCTTTAAAGGCTATGGAAGAGAGAGCCCGGCTGTCACGGGAACTGCCCGAAGAGGTCTACAATACCCCGGTGAAGGTAGTGGCCATACCCATAAAGGATAAGAGCAGTGATGAGGTTGTCGGTGCCATAGGCATGGCCCTGAACCGGGGCCTGGCATCCAGTCTGCAAAGCTTTATAAACGATACGGACAAGAGTGTTTATGAAATAAACCAGGCAGCGGAATCAGTGGCTACCAATGCCGAGCAAACAGCGATAAACAGTCGTTCACTGAATGATAACATCAGCAATCTGGCTGCTACTACTGATACTATTAATAGTATTTTAATGAAAGTCAAAAACATATCTGACCAGACCAAAATGCTTGGTCTGAATGCAGCTATCGAGGCAGCCCGGGCAGGGGATGTAGGCCGGGGATTTGCGGTAGTTGCGGAAGAGGTGCGTAAACTCTCTGAAGAATCCAAAAGCACGGTAAACGAAATACAAAAATTCGTCAATGTGATATCAAATACCCTCGAAAAACTAAGCCAGGAGGCCAAGAGCGGCATGCTGGCCAGCGAGGAACAGGCTGCAGCTATTCAGGAAATTACAGCTAGCCTGGAAGAGATCAGCAGCATGGTTCAGACTGTACAAAAAGTGTCGTTATCGTTGTAATAATATACTTTTTCGAAATTAATGATCAGCATAGTCTTATAGTACCAGGGTTTTAAGCTTGGGTTTTTTTAACACGGTATTCCCAAACCTTTCTACAGTCCAAGCATAAACGCTTGCGACTGGGTTTAAGAATGAGAAACAAAATAAAGAAAGGCATTGCTATTAACAAATACCATAGCATGGGAAAATTAAAAGCAAAAACATAAATAAAAAAGGAAAAAGCAACAGCGGCAATAAGAGTGCCTGCAATATCTTTGGTTCTGGGTATGTCCTGGCAATTATCGGAACCGCAGCGCGGGCAATTAGTCGAATCATTTGATTTTAGAATACGCATATAATGCTCCTTTATATTAGTATAGTAATAGTATAATTCAAGCGCCAATAGCAGTGCAAATGGGAATAAACATTACCTGTGTACATAGGTGTAAAAGTTTATCAAAATAGCCAGAGTATTCTATTATAATGTGTCAGCTAATGTTTAATTAAGTAAATCAAAATTAAAAGGAGGAAAAGATTATGGTTAAGAGAATTCTTGTACCCACCGATGGTTCGGCTTACTCGCGCAGGGCATTGTCAACTGCACTGGAGTATGCCAAGGTTTTTAATGCTGAGATCAAGCTGTTTCATGTAGTTTCCCAACCACCAACTCATATGTACGACTTCACGATAAAGGAGTATTATCCATTGTCTGAAGAACAGGTAGCCGAGATCGGCGCCAATGTATTTGATTCAAGCCTTAAGGAATTAGAGACCGATAGTATAAAAATTACTAAAAAGGTTGTTACGGGTTATCCTGCAGCTGAAATAATCCATGAAATCAGTGAGGATGTTGACCTGGTAATAATAGGTACCAGAGGACACAGACCATTGGCTGGTGCATTGATTGGCAGCGTAACCCAGAGGGTTTTAGCCGAAGCCAATTGTCCGGTAATGGCCATAAAATAGATTGGTCAGAGACGTGCATTTAAGTATCCGGTAAACAGGACATAAAGCCGGCATCCATCCATTAATATGATAAGAAAACCGTTTTACTAAAGAAGGTTCCATTCAGGCGGAGCCTTCTTTAGCATTTGATAGAAAGCGATTAGTTGAGCAATTTTCTGTTCCTTATATCTCAAAAAAGCCGCTTCCGGGGTTCGAAAGCGGCTTTTTTGTTGACCCGTCTGATTTCAAAATAGATTGAAGCCGTGAGTCAACTGGAGGGAGAGTGTTAATGATTTCTATGCTTGCATCAGTTTGCATCATTCAAATCAACTTGCACAATCCAGCAACAATTAATTCAAGGGCTTACTAATGATTGAAAATAAATTGTTTAGTATATTTTAGTTGATATCTGGCATATCATTCTGAGCAGTGAAGAATCTTAAGATCCTTCGGCTTTGCCTCAGGATGACAGTAGTAAAATACTAATGGTATACAAAAGCTGATTATTTAAAATCCCCAATTTACTTGCCAAGCATTGGTATGACCGTGATATAAATTCCCATGAGAATAGCGCTGGTCAACACACCACATATATTCGCACCCATGGCCCATTGCAGAATGATAGTGGATCTTTTTGCTTTGCTGACTTCTTTCTGGGCAATTTTAGCTGTACTGGGTACACAGGATACAGCGGCGATACCTACAGTGGGATTGAAATTTTTGCCGCTGATAAAATAAATGAAGTAGCCGCCAATGACTCCGCCGACCGCAGAAAGGGTCAGGGCAAGAATACCGAGAAACAGTAGTGGGGCAACAACCGGATTTAAAATGGTGTTGGCATCACATAAGACACCCAGCATCAAACCCAGGAAAAAGGAAGCGGCATATAAGAAAGTTGATTCAATCATAGTAACGTATTTGGTTATCCCTGATTCCTTAATGGCTACACCGAGGAAAAAGCTTAACAGCAGTGGAGTAGCTGCCGGCAACAGCAGGCATAAAATCGTGCAGCCTACTATCGAAAAAACCAATTTTTCATGGGAACTTACTTCAACCGTTTTCTTGCTTGTTTTAATTTTTGCTCCTCTGTATTCCTTGGGAATCATTGCCTTAATGATATATGGGTAACCAGCGTAGGTCAGGCTCAAATAAAGATAGGCAATAACTGTAATTGGAACAAAGATTTCCGGAGCCAGCATCAGTGATGAAAACAGAACCAGAGGACCATCTGCAGTACCAACGATAGCTGCTGCAGCCGCATGCGCGGGAGGAAGCCCCATAGCTATGGCAATGGGGTAGGTGACAATGGTACCCAGCTCTGCAAACAAGGCTATGAGCATGCAGGTAAAAGGATATTTCAAAAGATAGCCGACATCGCAGAGCACCCCGACACCCATGAAAACAATACAGGCGATCAGATTATTGCTGAAGGCAAAGGTGAATACGGGCTGCAAAAAATCAATCTGCAGAACAGATATCAAACCGGGAATGTCGGAAACCAAAGGGTCAACTACGAGGGTGCCTATCTTGGTATCACTTAAGAAAAGCATACCTGCATTTACGGCTGCCATACCAAATCCCATTGGTACCATGACCAGGGGTTCCAAAATATTTTTGGCTCCCAGAAAAACAAGGGCTATCCCAAGAAATATTAAAATTACTCTTGCTATGGCTAGATGTGTCTCCATTTCAAAAAAGGTGCCTATACCCTGAAACAAATACATTAAATCCATTATCCTATCCTCACTTTCTAGTCTGCGTGTTGTACTTCTTCCGATTTATCGCGGGAGAACAAGCGGATAGTCCCCAACATTGCTTTGATCGTAACCGCGAGCAAAAAGGATATAATAATACCCAGCCCATAAAATTGAAGTACCAGTGTAATCGAATCCATTTTATCCCCTCCTAAATTAGAAAATTTATTGTAATTCTTTTCTGACGAGTATCACAAAAGCTATAATAACCAGTGCAAGAACAGCACCGCCAACCATGAGTTGTGTTGTCGTGAACATATTATTTTCCTCCTATCCTGTCATAAAAATCACCTAATTAAAAAAACCTGAGCTGTTGTTGTCTGGTGCAAATCAGTAAGAATCCCACCTTGAAACAAGAAAAAATATAATCCAATATCCGGGTCTCTCACTAATCACCGTCCCAGCACTTAAAGCAAGGCTAAATTGGCCACAGATCAGTATTAAATTATTTTTTGTCCACAATTATCTACAACAACTGCTACGTGATAGGGCTGATAACAGTATTGGCATTTTTTGTACCAAAAATACTTGAGCATAAGCCTTAATAACCGCTGGAAGCGAACTTTATTGGTTAATTTGGGGATATACTATTCTCCCACATGTATTGCTTTTAAAAAAGGCGGTATAAAGAATAACCTGGATGTCATCCCCCCTCACTTTCACGCCCGTCCCTTTAATTTGCAAAAAACGTACCAACTTAAAGGAAGAAGGGTATATTGGATATAAAATAATGTGAAGTGCTTAATGGAATAGTTTATTATGTATTTTGCAAGCTGTCAGGCAAAAAAAAGTGTATTAAAAACCTTACAAGTGTATGGTAAGGCATACAAGATATATTTAAGAAATGTCGCCATTACTAACGCTGCACCGATCAATGCCGGCAAAATAATCGAATGCGGATAATTTTTGCCAGAGCAGTAATGGATATAAACATTAATTTCAAGCCAAATTATAAATAACTGAAGTTTTAGATTTTAGTTATCATTCTGATTTTGGCATAGTAGTTGCATTATTTATAATTGATAAGCATTGGATCAATTAATCAACACTGGCTCATTGCCTAGTATTCACAAAAGGGGGTTTCAAGAATAAGAATTGTTTAAAACAGTGACTAATATTAAGGGTTATGGATTACAAAAATAAATTATTTATTGGAGGTTAGAAAATGGCGAATGTAGAAAGCCCGATTGCGGGTAAAGTATTAGCAATTAACTGTAAGGTTGGCGACCAGGTGACTGAAGATGACGAAATTATGATTATTGAAGCCATGAAAATGGAAAACCCCGTTTTCCCCGATGAAGATGGGACTGTAAAAGAAATCAAAGTTGCGGTTGGCGACCGTATTGACGAAGGGGCTGTTATAGCCGTTCTTGAGTAGTAGACAAATGTTAATATGAATGAGATATGTTTTACATGGCTAAGTAGCATTTAATACTGAAATAAATGAAATAAGATTTGTTAAACCTAATGCCTGCAGGCAGTCTATGGCCTACAGGCATTAGATCTTATAGCCGGATAAGAACAAGCTAATAAAATGATTATCATCAGCAGAAGGACACGCCCGGAAACTCAATTGCATAATTATGATGCCGCAAGCTGATATATAAATTGGTGATCTTTGCTGTGGCTTTTCCAGACAGTTATGAACATGTGCAGTTTCGAGCCGCAATTCGCAATTAATTGAGAATATCGTTATAAGAATGCCTGATGGCTGGATCTTGGTCACCCAGGTTGGCGGATTATATGGTTCGAGGTCATGATATGGGCATGATCCGGCTATAGTTTCGAAATCCTGGGGAAGGGGATTTATTGATGAGACTTTTATCAAGGTTTTACTATGGGTGGGTTATCACTCTGATAGGGTTTATTGTAATAACCATTATTTACGGCAATAAGTTCTGTTTCGGTACTTTATTCGGGGCCTTACTGGATGAATTTGGATGGAGCAGAGCCATGGTTACCAGCGTATTTTCTCTCAGCATACTCTGCCAGGCTTTTTTACAGCCTTTTGGAGGTGCTTTGGTGGATCGCTTCGGACCAAAAAAGATGATCCTGTCAGGTGCTTTCTTAATGGCTGTTGCCCTGACCATTTTTGGACAGGCGCAAAGCTTGTTCAGCATCTACCTTTCTTACGGAATATTATTTTCTCTGGCAGCGGTTGGGGCAGGCATGGTGGTTAACACTACCATGATATCCCGCTGGTTTGTCCGTAAAAGAGGTCTGGCAGCAGCCATTGTGGGAGTGGGAACCGGGGTCGGCCTGGCCATTTTCAACCCGTTATTGGCATATTTAATGGAAGCATATGGCTGGCGTAATGCGGTAACCGGACTGGGGATAGTAACCGGACTGATAGTTATTGTGCTGGTAGGTCTGCTGGCTAAAGACCATCCGCAGGATGTAGGTCAATATATTGACGGAATGAGTGCCGACGAAGCCGAGCTGATTAAAAAGGCGAAGACCGACTTGGATAAAAGTTCAATTTGGCATGGCCGCAACTGGTCTTTTAAGGAAGCGATAGCAACCCGTGAATTCTGGTTGCTTCTTTTGTCTTATTTGTTTTATTTGGCCACCTGGTATGGTATAACCAACCACGCAGTTATGGCCATGTGCGATATGGGGCTGAGCCGTATGAAAGCCGCGACTCTTTTTGGTTATACCGGTCTGATTGGAGCGGTAGCTGGAGTAGGCGGGGCATGGCTGGCAGACATGACGAAGGATCGGAAGTTTATGCTTATTGTTGCTTATGCCCTTTTCTGTCTGGGATGCTTGATTTTCGCCTTCAATCCCGGAGGATATCAGATGATCCTATTGTGGGTTGTGATTATTGGTGCTGCTCACGGAGCGGCCCTAATTCTGTCAGCTGTTGTAGCAGACCGCTTTGGAGTAAAATCCATGGGTAAAATTTGGGGGACAATAACCATGTCCGGGTTGTTGGGGGGAGCTATTGGCCCGATTTTAGTGGCTCGTCTATACGATCCGGTATATTCCTACAGTGCAGCCTGGAAATTACTGGCCTTGCTTTCGCTTTTGGCGGTTTTTTGCATAGTATTTGTCCGGCGAACCCCCGGGAGATTTTTCTTTCTAAGCAAGGAAAATAATGGAGAACAGAAATAAAGAGGCTTTCGAAGAAAACTGCTAACTAATCCCATGTTTGGCCAGTTTTTCATATAATGATGAACGGCTGATTTTGAGCAGGCGGGCGGCAGCACTTTTGTTTCCTTTAGTATTTTCCAGGGCTTCCAGGATGATGTTTTTTTCAACATCATCCAGCGAAGATAAAGAGGGGCTTCCTGGTTCGGTTTGGCTGATATTGTTGTTTTTATATATCTGAGCCGGGAGGTGCTCTTTACCAATCTGACCTTCCCAAACATAGTTGGCCGCCCTTTCTATAGCATTTTCCAGTTCTCTGATATTCCCCGGCCAGGAATAAGAGGTCAAAATATTGCGAGCCTCAGGTGTAAGCCCGGTGACGAAGGTGCCCAGGATGCTGTTGTACTTTTCTATAAACATTTCCGCCAAAGGAAGTATATCCTCGGGCCTTGAACGCAGTGGCGGCAGATGAAATTCTATTACATTTAAACGATAATAGAGATCCTCCCGGAATTCTCCATGAGCCATGGCCTCACGCAAATCACGGTTGGTAGCAGTAATTATTCTGACATTCACCGTTTGGGTACTGGTTCCGCCAACGCGCATGAATTGTTTTTCCTGTAAAGCCTGCAGAACTTTAACCTGAATGGATAGAGGCATTTCACCGATTTCATCCAGAAAAATTGTTCCCTCATGGGCCTGCTCGAAATATCCCGGTTTGCCCTTTTTTAATGCTCCGGTAAAAGAACCTGGCTCATAGCCAAAAAGTTCCGATTCCAAAAGAGTTTCGGGTATGGCAGCACAGTTGACCTTTACAAACGGACGTCGGGCACGTTTGCTGGCAGCGTGAAGTGCACGGGCGAACATATCCTTGCCCACGCCGCTCTCCCCGGTGAGGAGGACTGTTGAAGTGCTGCGGGCGACGCGTTCTGCTTCATTTTTTAAACTAATAAAAGCAGGATTTTCGGTAATTATATTACTAAAAGCTGCATTAGTATGTCCCTGTTTTTCAAGTTCAGTTTTGTAGTATTTAACCTGTTGCTGCAGAGAGAACCATTTTCGGGCCATTTCATCGGACATGGAATTATCTTCCCGGTATATCGTAACAACTACGCCCATCGGGAAGTTGGCTTCCTCAAAGTTTATAGGAACATAGGAAACCATGCAGTTTTTGCCATCGATGGTGCAAACCTCTACCTCAGACATAGCAGTTTTAGCAACATTAATGGCTGTACGGTTTCCCAGATAATTTTCTACTGGCTGCTCAATAAGTGTTTCAGGCGGATTTTTCAGTAAACTCACTGCTTCCTTATTGTAAAAAGTAATTAATCCGTTCCGGTCAGTCAGTATCAAACCATCTGAAGAAGCACTCAGGACACCCTGAAGACCTACCTGTAATTTTTTAACACTTTCCAATTCAGCCGCTATTTTCTCCAAACTGGATAAATCAACAAAGGCGTAGTTCATTCCTCTAACGGTATCATCTTCGATGAGAGGCACCTGATTCATCATAACCGGAACAGAATTTATGATGCGTTTAACATTGAGACGGCGGGCATTATCGGAATCAATTTCTGGAAATACCTCTTGTATATTTTGCCCGAACACATCATCTGCATTTAATCCAAACAAATTTTCGGCTGCCCGATTAATGCTTATGATCTGTCCTTTTTCGTCGGTAGCTATAATCCCTTCGTTCATAGCCTGAAAGATGGAGTCAAGGTGGGCTTTGGCTTTGCTTATCATATTCACGGTAGCTCTCATATATTCAACTTTTCCACCGGTTCCGACAACAACATTGTCCTTGTCTACAATAGGAACTGTTCCTACCTGGGTCTGGTTCAATTTTATTATGAAAGTAAGCTGGTCATAGGTGAGATCTGAAGAAAGAGCATAAGGAGATGTAACCATGTATGAACTACAGGGGACATCCAGACTCTTATTTTCCAGAATGGCCTTGTATAGCCGCCTTCGGGGAAAAACTCCCAGTAGTTTACCTTTTTCATCGACAACCGGAATAGTGTCTATTTTAGTTTCAGTAAATTTTCGGGTTACGGTCAGCAAAGAATCATCCGGATGAACAGTTACAAAATCTGTATTCATCAAATCATGGACATAGATTAGCGAGTTAGGAAAAAAAGAATTGGATAAATTTACCGATTCCATTCAAGACACCCATCCCCTCTGTTAACTCTAAAGATAGTTTCTCACTTTTAAGGGAAAATATCAACTACAACTGCTACGGAGATACTGTAACAATATGGATAAAGACTCTGATAAATGAGGATTATATAAAAATATGGCGACAAGCTGTTTCGCGTATGCTGCTCTTATCTGTAACCCCGACAAATATTTTTAGATAAGTAATAGCTTATCTTATTCCTTGCATAAGCTTAGATATCATCAAAAGGCCTGGAAAATACAGTGAATGCCGGGTGAAGATTTGAACAACGATATATAAAGAAATGAACCCGCCGTACATTATTATTCATTATACGGCGGGTACATTTGCAGGTGAGAGAGTGAGAGCGTATTTGTTTAGCCCTTGATTATCCTGGGGGTGATCATTTGATGGGGGGGACATATACTGGTTGGATTCTGATAAGCAGCCCCAACAAATGCTTTGCAATAATTTCTAAGATCGCTCATATTCACTACTTCATCAACAAAGCCTGTTTTCGCACAATACGCTGGACGGGATTTGTCGTAATAATCTTTGACCATATCATTCATTTTTTCTATAACGGGTTCCAGAGAGTTGCCGGCATCCTGCTCCTTAACCAGCCGGCGTGAAAAGGAAGCTGCTGCTGCGGTTTCACCGTGCATAACGTAGATTTCGGTTGCCGCAGTTCCCAGAGTGAAAATGTTGTTGTTGTTGGCGTTGGGTCCGCCCATAACATAGTGCGCGGCAGCGGTGCCTTTTCTCAGTACAACAAGCATCATAGGAAGATCGGTACTCTCAATGGAATAGATAAGTGACTGACCAAGACCGAGAAGTTCGGCTCGTTCTGCGATATCTCCAACATCAATGCCGGTGGTGTCTTGAAGCCATACCATGGGAATGCGGTCACGGCCGCAGAAGGTAACAAATTCGCTCATTTTAATAAGGCCCTGGCGATACAGTTTGCCTCCCATGCCTGCATATTTATCAGTATATTCGGGATATTCAGCACCCAGGGCACCCTGGTTATTGCCGATTACTCCGCATAGATAACCGTCAATTTTTGCCAGGCCGCAATATACTTCGGGGCCGTAATCAGGTTTGTATTCAAAGTGTTCACTATTATCAAACAGTCTGGCCAAAACCTCGGGCATGGAATAGGTCCTTCTCTGGTTGGCAGGTACCAGGCTGTAAAGGTCTTCGGCTGGGAACTTGGGATCAACCGGGTCAGCGACACGGAAAAAGTCCGGATGATATGCCGGCATATCCTGCATATACTTTTTAATCTTGTCCAGAACCGCCTCTTCGGTATCGCATACTTCCCGGAAAAACCCGGTGCCGTTATAATGAATTTCCACCCTTCCCGGCGGGGTAGCGCTGAATTGACGGGTGGCCTCGATCAGTTCGTTGGCGGCTTCGTCATCGAAATATCCTTTGGGAGACATACCGCCCACGATGCCGCCACCGCCAACAGCGATATTAGCATTCTTGTGAGCTATCAGTGTTGTCGGGCTGATGCCGTGGTAACCGCCGCCAGCAGGATTGGTTCCATATATTCCGACTATTACAGGAATACCCAGCTGTTCTAATTCAGCATGCCGGTAAAATGTAGTTCCATTGCCTCTGCGGTTGGCATATACTTCTTCCTGTTCCATGAGTTTTACACCACTGCAGTTCAGTACCCAGACCAGAGGTATGTGCAATTTTTTGGCAATATCTGTAACGCGGAGTATATTATCAGCCTGGCCTGCTATCCAGGCCCCGGCCATGATTTTATTGTTTGAAGCAATTATTACCGCCCATTTTCCCGAAATTTTACCCAGACCATCGATAACTCCGGTACTGCCTTCTTCATTGCGACTCGGATCATAAATGGTATGCAGAGGATGCCAGGTACCTGGATCTACCAGATAATCCAGGCGCTGCCATACGTCCCATTCTCCTTTATTATTCATAGCATCTGTGGATTTGCCAGAGTTTTTAACCCTTTCAACTTCGGCCTTTATTTCTTCTTCAACCTTTTTCAGTTCTTCAGTATTAGCCTTGTTCTGCTTTCTCAGGGCTTTGCCTATGCCTGGCATTTCCTTGAAATAGGGATGTAATGAAAAACCATATTCGCTCATGCTTTATCTCCTTTCTAACGGGGAATTAAAAACTTTTCAACAGTAACGCTAAATGCAGGCTATCTGTTAGGCTGATAGCCCAGCTCGATATTGGCAATTATCTGCATATGCATATTAGAGGTTCCTTCAAGGGTCTCAAACTGTTTGGCATCACGCAGCCATCTTCCACAGGGGTATTCAGTAGAGTATCCATATGAACCATAGATTTTCATAGCCATATTGGCAGCGTGAACCGCAGCCTGGCAGCCAACCAATTTGGCCATTGATACAGCTTGCTGATTGGGGAGCCCTTTGTCCTTTAACCAGGCGGCACGGTAAACCAGATATTTTGCAGCTTCATCTTCCAATTTCATTTCGGTAATCTGTTGCTGAATCATCTGATATTTACCAATGGGTTTGCCAAACTGAGTACGTTCATTAGCGTACTGAACAGAACCTTCCAGGCATGCAGCCGATAGTGCTGCTGAACCGGTGGCACAACCCATGCGGGTATTGTTTAACTGCCACATGCAAATGGGAAAGCCCTGGTTCAAGGGACCCAGGAGGTTTTCCTTGGGTATTACAGCGTTTTCAAATACAAGCTCAGATGTGGGAGCCGGCCACATACCAACTTTTGTGTGTATTGGGATTCTGGTTATTCCAGGGGTATTGTTGTAATCAACAATAAAGCAGGATAATCCTTTGTGGGCGGCACCTTTTTCCGTAACCGCATAAACGAGTCCGACATCTGATGCATGGCCGCCGGATATCCACATTTTACTGCCGTTCATTAACCAGTGGTCGCCTTTGTCCTGGGCAAAGGTCTTCATGCTGGCTACATCTGAACCCGAGTTGGCTTCAGTTATGGCAAAACTGCCGACATGTTCACCACTGAGCAGTTTAGGAATGTATTTTTCCTTTTGCTCCGGGGTTCCATACTGGTTGATGGTCATTGCCGGGCCCCAGTTGTTGCCGCTTATGCTCAAACGCCACGAGGTATGAACTTTGGCGATTTCATAAAGAGCCAATACAGCTTCCATCCAGCCCATCCCGTTTCCGCCGTACTCCTCAGGCAAGCTCCAACCCAGAAGACCCAACTCACCCATTTTAGTCAATATTTCTCTGCGGTAATGATGGTTTTCTTCATCCTCGTCAACATAAGGGGCAATTTCCTTTTCGGCAAAGTTTTTTGCCATATCCTGAACCATTTTTTGTTCATCTGTTAATTCAAAATTCACAATCTTACCTCCTAAAGCGATACATAATTCCATTAAGGGCGATTTGTTCTGCAGGTGGATTTGTATCGAAGCAATATTTTTAAATAACTGCCTTAATTGATTTTTTGCTATATTCAGTAGCTTAAGACATCCCCCCTCACAATCAAAAGTAGCAGTTTAATCACTAATTATGCAAATATTATGCCATTAGTTGAAGCATCTCCAAGACGGGAGCTTATCAGCTTTATCGTTGTTTAATGAAAACTGGCTTTGCAGGTATAGTATGGTAAACAACGAAGCAAGCTGCTGTCTGGCTGCAAGGATTACCAATATGTGTAATACAATAATTGTTGCAAACAGGTAAAACCAACTGTGCTGTTTGCCGTACAGTTGTATGTATGACCAAACAACATGGTGCTAAAGGATATTTGGAGTTTATGTATATTGCTGATTTATAGGTTGCCATCTTGATAGAGGTTTTCTGAATACAAACAAATCCAATGGAGTGCGCGATTTCTTATTGCTAAATAGTATTCCCTTAATATCATTTAATATAATTTTCTTTGTTCTGCTGTTTCCTTTTGGGAGGTTTTATAGTTAAAAAAATTAAAAAAAACTTCGAGAGCTGCATATTGCCGAAATGCTTGAAGTACTATACAAGAACTTTATATTATGAAGAAAAAGATAAATAAGGGCTCGGATGAAGGCGGAGGATGGATGAGATTTGCCAGGCGTATCCTGGTTTTTCTGTATAGGTAAGCTTATCGGATGTAATGCAATCCTTGAATGAAAAATGAATATTTGGCATGATTATTGCTTAAAATAAAAGCGATACGCAACATTACTATTTTAATTTTTTTAATCCCCTTATGTAATATTCTATATTTTTCTACTGTTCTATAAATTTATAGAACAGTAGATATCCTTTTTTTTATTTTCCCTGAGTATATGTACTGAATAAAGCAGTATCAAGAAAGTACTGTTCATATTTTATATCCGGGTTCTGTGTTCGCATCCAATGCCGAAGTTGATAATCTTGGAAGGAAGGCGATATTGCTGAGGGTTCAGGAGAAAAAGTTTTCAACTGCAGGTTGGAAAGAAGAATGGTAATAAAGTGAAAGGGGGGAGAAAGATGCCCTACGAGAATATCTTGCTGGAAATACGGGATAGAGTAGCGGTGTTGAAGATAAACAGGCCAAAAGTTCTGAATGCACTGAACAAGGCTACCCTGATGGAGATAATGCAAGTTGTCCAAATTATTCGTGATAGTGATGATGTTGATGTTCTGATATTTACTGGAGCCGGTGACAAGGCCTTTGCTGCCGGAGTTGACTGCAAATACTCCCTGTCTGCCGTGGAAATCCGCAGTTTTGCCACACTTGGACAACAGGTGTTCAAAATGATTGAATCCCTGGAAAAGCCGGTCATTGCCGCTGTTCACGGTTTTGCTCTGGGCGGAGGTTGTGAACTGGCTATGTGCTGTGACTTTCGCATAGCCTCCACAGAGGCCATATTCGAGCAAACCGAAGCAGGATTGGGCATCTTCCCCGCTTTTGAGAGTGCCCAGCGGCTGGCGCGTGTAGTTGGTTCAGGTATGGCCAGAGAGCTTCTCTGTTCGGCCGACATAATAGATGCCAATGCAGCTCTGCAGATTGGTCTGGTCAATCATATTGTTGAATATGAAGACATGATGGAATACGTTAGAGGCATAGCCAGTCAGATTGCCAGCAAAGGCCCGCTGGCCGTTAAGCTCTGCAAGGCTGCAAGGTATCTTGACCGGAAAATCAATATTGATCTGGACTTCTCACAGGATTGTTTTGCTGCGACCGGGCAGGAGAAATTCAGGGGTGCTTTGCTGGAAAAGAAGAAAGCAGATTTTACAGGTAAATACTTCTTGCGGGAGCAGGGTTTATTTCCTGTAGGATACTATTATAAAAATTAAAGACTGGGGGGAAAATAAGTGGAAATCAAAAAAATCGGGGTACTGGGTGCCGGTACCATGGGAGCCGGCATCGTACAGGTGGCTGCCCAATCAGGCCTGCAAGTTGTCTTACGGGATATCCAACAGGGATTTGTGGACAATGGTCTCAAGGGGATTGACAAGAACCTGAAAAAGATGGTTGACAAGGGGAAAATGGAAGCTGCCGACAAAGATGCAGTCATGAGCAGGATTTCCGGAACCATTGATATCGATGCTTTGAAGGACTGTGAACTTATTATTGAGGCAGCCGTTGAAGTGATGGAAATCAAGAAATCCATATTCAAAGAACTCGATGCCATTTGTAAGCCCGAATGTATCTTAGCTTCCAACACTTCAGCACTAAGTATTACCGAAATTGGCGCTGCGACCGGCAGGGCTGACAAAGTAATCGGAATGCATTTCTTTAACCCGGTGCCGGCAATGAAACTGGTGGAAATTATACGGGGAGCATCAACCAGCCAGGATACTTATAATCTTATCAAAGAAATGTGTTTTAAGATGAGCAAAGCACCGGTTGAGATCAATGAAGCTCCGGGCTTTATTGTCAACCGTCTTTTGATCCCTATGCTGAACGAAGGTATGTATGCATTAATGGAAGGCGTAGCCAGTGCTGCAGACATTGACACTTCCATGAAGTTTGGCGCCGGGCATCCCATGGGACCGCTGGCACTGGCCGACATGATTGGATTGGATATATGCTTGAAGATTATGGAAACCCTGTACAAAGAGTTTGGCGATTCCAAATATCGTCCCTGCCCCTTGCTGGTTAAAATGGTTCGCGCCGGCAAACTGGGACGCAAGACTGGCGAAGGATTCTTCGTTTACTAACAATTATGAGAAAGATAAACCTATTAAGGAAAAAGAAAGGGGAAACATACATATGAGCAAAGAAGTAGTACTGGTTGGCGCATGCCGTACACCTGTCGGCACTTTTGGGGGAAGTTTGAAAGATACCAAAACTGTTGAGCTGGGACGTATTGTTATGGTAGAAGCTATGAAAAGGGCCGGGATTAAACCCGAAATGATCGAGGAAGTAATCTTTGGCTGTGTACTGCAAGGCGGACAGGGGCAGAACGTAGCCCGTCAGTCGATGATTCATGCCGGTATTCCCAAAGAAGTAACCGCTTTCACCATAAACAAAGTATGTGCTTCCGGCTTGAGGGCAATTAGCCTGGCAGCCCAGACCATTCTTGCCGGTGACAATGATATTGTTATGGCCGGTGGAATGGAATGCATGAGTGCACATCCCTATTACCTGCCAAATGCCCGCTGGGGATACAGAATGAACATGTATAAGGGCGATTTGATTGACGGCATGGTTTATGACGGCCTCTGGGAAATCTTCAATGGCTATCACATGGGTATCACCGCTGAAAACATCGCGGAACAGTATGGCTTGAGCAGAGAGGAACAGGATAAATTTGGCTATCAGAGTCAGGTTAGAGCTGCCGAAGCCATAGCATCGGGCCGTTTCAAAGATGAAATTGTTCCTGTTGTGCTCAAGACTAAAAAAGGCGAAAAAGTGTTTGACACTGATGAACATCCCCGTATGACCGACCCGGAAAAAATGGCTAAACTGGGGACTGCCTTCAAGAAAGACGGCACCGTAACCGCCGGCAACGCGTCTGGCATTAATGACGGCGCAGCTGCAGTTATCGTTATGTCCAGGGAAAAGGCTGATGAGCTGGGTATCAAACCCATGGCTAAAATCGTCAGCTATGCTTCTGGCGGTGTAGATCCTTCAGTAATGGGCCTGGGCCCGATTCCAGCCACTCAGAAAGCACTGGCCAAAGCCAATCTGACTGTGGATGAGATCAGCCTTATCGAAGCCAATGAAGCTTTTGCTTCACAGTCTCTTGCAGTAGCCAGAACCCTGGGATGGGAAGACAAAATGGAAAAGGTAAATGTCAATGGCGGCGCTATTGCTTTGGGCCATCCCGTTGGCTGTTCGGGAGCCAGAATAATGGTTACCCTGCTGTATGAGATGCAGAAACGCCAGTTGCAGGGCGAAAAAGGACTGGCCACTCTGTGTATTGGCGGCGGTATGGGCTCGGCGGTAATCGTGGAATTGATGTAAATGTAAAAACCTCAAAGCAAATTATGGGAGCGGAACCCTTGCGGGTTTCGCTCTTGTCAAAAGTCAGAGCGAGCAAAAAAAGTAAAGGTCAAAGAATTCTGGGAGCGGAACCCCTGCGGGTTCCGCTCTATTACTTAGTACCTTCTTCAATATGTCAGCTGAAATCTCTGCAGCTAAATAATCTCTTTTTCTATAAAAAGCTTGATTTCATCGGGTGTATATCCAAGCTCTTCAAGAATCTCCAGCTTGTGTTGGCCTGTTCGAGGAAACTCGAACGTTTCCTGACAGGAAATATCTGAAAATTTTATAGCGGGCCCGGGTAAGGCCAAATCCATGCCTGATTCCCGGAAATTATCAAGCTTTATGATCATTTCCCGGTTCTGTACCTGCGGATGTTTACTTACTTCATCAAGATTCAATACCGGTGTTAAACATATTTCCTCACCGAAAATTTCCATCCACTCCTGCTGGCTCTTGCCCCTGAGTATGGTTTGAATTTCTTCGATCATCTCATCCTGCCTGGATTCTTCCTTATGAATTTCTATATATTCAGGTTTGCCAATTCCCGAACAGAATTTTTCCCAGAACTTTTTTTCCGCAGCTCCAAGGCTGAGATATCTCCCGTCACTGGTCTCATACAAGTTAAAATATGCAGAATTGCCGGTTAAGCGTTCTTTTCCCCTTTGGGGAATATTTCTATTGGCGGACCATTCTGCCAGAGTGTAAGCCAGCAGGCTGATTGAACTGTCCAGCATGGCCACATCACAATATTGCCCAAGCCCGGTTTCTTTTCTTTGAAGCAGGGCAATAAGAACAGCGATTACAGCATACAGAGCCCCGCTCAAGGCAGAAATTTGTACTGTTGATATAGCCGGGGGGCCATCATGACGCCCGGTCAGCTCTGTTATTCCGGCCAGAGCAGTGACATTTACATCGTGAGCGGGGCTAAAACGCAAAGGACCGGTGCTTCCAAAAGCAGTTAATGAACAGTAAATCAGGCCTGGATTAAGCTCCTTGAGGATTTCGTAACCAAGTCCCAACTTTTCCATTGTTCCCGGTCTAAAGCCATCTATAAGCACGTCACTGTTGCTGAGCAGTTTCTTGAATATTGACTGCCCCTCTTTCGTTTTCAAGTCAAGGGTGAGGCTGCGTTTGTTGCGGTTAACCGAAAAAAACTGAGCACTTTCCCCTGCGATGGGGGGATGATTTCTACGAGCCGGATCACCGGTTCGATCCTCAATTTTGATAATTTCGGCCCCATAATCAGATAGTATCTGCGTACAAAACGGCCCTGGAAGACCTCTGGACAAATCCAATACACGAACTGAAGATAACGGAATAGTCATTTCGTTCCACCTTTCATTAAGAATAAAATAGCTCTCCTTTTCTGTGACCCGGCTGACAGAAATCAGCCCACAGCGAAAGTAAGCATTGGCACTTATTTCGATTGCAATAAGTATACCAAACCTGGATACATATTGGGGGGCAAGTGGGGACGGTTCTCGACCCTACCTTGCCCTTCAGATGATACGATAAATTCCGGTTCTTGTATTTCAATCTGCAGATTTGCATAATCTATTTTTATAAATTATGCCATAATGTGAAAGGGGGATCGAAATGGGTTGTACTGAAGCAGATGTTGATTTAAATGGATTTGAAGGAACAGTAACTATTAACGAACCAGTTTTACGTTACTTTGCCAACCCCATATTAACATGCCATGATGTCAATCGAGTCTGGGGAAATAATAGCCGTTTATATACATACACTGTTCATAATGCAGGAATGGCAGAAGTGACTGATACAAATGGCAGGAAGCAAACAATAATGCTTTTTCGTTCCCACATTGCTGATGGTCGCAGTGTAATAGGAAAAGCTGTGAGCGACAATGGGTTGGATGCCTGGATAGTTGATCCCAAACCATTTTTATTGCCTGCGGCAGAGAATGATATATATGCTGAAGGCGTTGATATCAGCTCTGTTATTGAAGCTGAGGCCGGTGGAGTAGAAGATCTTAGGATTAATCCTGTTGGAAGTGATATATATGTATTGACTTACAGTGCATACCATGAACAGATTCCCCATAGAGTCAAGGTAATGATGGCTGTAACGAAGGACTTTGCAACTATTGTTCGTTATGGCCCGGTATCCGAACAGGATATGCGTAATGTGGTTATTTTTTCTGAACCTGATAGAAATAAAAGATGGAGAGCATTGCTGCGTCTAAACGACAAAGAAAGGGAAGTATGCGGCTCTGCTCATGTCGGTGGTTCATTTGGGGAAATATGTGCAGGTTTCGCATCAGGCCCAACCGGACCATGGGAAATCGGTAATGTAATCATGAGAAGCGGTCACGGACCAGGTGCATTCCAGGCCAAGATCGGTCCAGGTGCTCCGCCTATCAAGACTCGATATGGGTGGCTTAATATCTTTCATGGTGTACGTTCTACCATGGCTGGCAATTCTTATACCCTGGGCGTGGCGTTCCATGACCTTGAAGATCCAACAGATCCAAGAAAAATTCGTATTAGCAGCAAAGCGCTATTAATGCCCAGTGCAAGTGACTGCCAGGTAAAAAACACCGATTATGTCCATGTTCCTAATGTAGTATTCAGTTGCGGTGCAATAGCCGGGAAGAATGATACGGTAGCTGTATATTATGGCGGCAATGACACGGTTATGAATGTCGGTCTGGCAAATATACAAATTTTAAATGAAATGTGCAATGTTTTTCGCCTGAACCCCTTGACAGGGAAACATCTATATAATCTATAAAAACGCGCCAGGAAAAGGAGTTATTGACAACAAAATTTAAGCTTAGTATTGTTTGAAACGTTAGTGTTGGAAAATAGAGCCCCCAGTCTATTGGTGCTTATCATGTAATAATGAGATGTATCAAAACCCGTGTTTTCTTAATAACTTGGGGACTTTGCCAATGTGGTTGCAGACCTTTTGACAGGAGGATTATATGGCTTTTTCAAGAAGGTTGGAATTAAAGACTATCCATAAAATGCTTTCGATATACTGCCATGATATGCATGGCAGCACGCGGGGAAAGCTCTGCCCGACGTGCCGGCAGCTCTTGGAATATGCCGGCCAACGCCTGGTAAATGCCCTTATGGGGAAAACAAGCCGGTATGTGCCAAATGCCCGATACACTGCTATAAAGCAGAACAGCGAGAGGCGATCAGGCAGGTAATGCGCTACTCCGGTCCCCGCATGTTATGGAGAAGCCCGGTGCTGACTGTCCGCTACATGTATCGCAAGAAATTCAAAAATCCTCCGGGCAAGAAAACAGAAAAATAAGTCATGATGAAGGCGCATGTATTTTGGATTGAACGGAGGGCTTTTTAAGAAAAAAGGAGTAATAAAATAGGCTTGAGTCTATCTTATTGAGGTCGATCTTTTGGTACATGAGGGTTAAATGGCAAAACCATCTTTAGATGCTGCTATGCTTGATCGGGTTGCGGATAATAAACCACCGGCTTTTTTAATAATACCGGTGGTTTTAATTTGCATCCTTTCCAACCAAGGGGGATTTTCAATAGCATTTTCATGGACTGATGAGGGTGTATGAGGTATCCTTATTACTGTGGCATGTAAATATAATATGCTTCCGCTGTGTTGTAAAAAGAGTGAATTTGGTATATGCAAATCATACAGGCTAAGATTTTGAAGGAGTGTAGAAACTTGAGCGGATTTTTTGGTGTTGTTTCAAAAAAAGATTGCGTCACAGATGTATATTTTGGTACTGATTACCATTCCCATCTGGGAACCAGTACGGGTGGAATGGCTTTTTGGAATGGCAAGAGTTTCAACCGATCAATTCATTATATCGAAAGTACCCCGTTCAGAACCAAATTTGAATCGGAACTGCCAAGAATGCAAGGTAATATGGGGATAGGATGTATAAGTGATACGGAACCACAGCCCCTTACTGTGCGATCACACCTCGGTCAGTACGCAATCAGTACAGTAGGAAGAATCAATAATATGTATGAAATAGTGGAAAAAAGTTTTACTCATAGAAATATTCATTTTTTGGAAACGAGTAAGGGGACTATTAATCCTACCGAGTTTGTATCGGTAATAATTGATCAGGAAAATTCTTTCAGGGATGGTTTGTTAAAAGCCCAGGAATTAATTGAGGGTTCCTGTTCGATTTTACTCTTAACCCCGAAGGGGATTTATGCCTGCAGGGACAAATTGGGAAGAACTCCATTATTGCTGGGCGAGAAAGAAGGAGCCTTCTGCGTTTCTTTTGAATCCTGCACTTTTGCCAACCTGGGATACAGGTTTAAATATGAACTTGGACCGGGAGAGATAATTTTCCTGACCGAGGAAGGCTTTGAGATAGTTAAACCTGCTGAAGATAAAATGAAAATCTGTGCTTTTTTATGGGTTTATTATGGTTATCCATCCTCAACATATGAGGGAATGAATGTAGAGGTTATGCGTCATAGAAATGGTGCGGCAATGGCAAAAAACGACAATGAAAATATAGATCTGGTTGCCGGAATACCTGACTCAGGTGTCGGACATGCCATTGGTTACTCCAACCAGTCCAAGGTGCCCTATGGACGTCCTTTCATAAAATATACACCTACCTGGGCCAGGAGTTTTATGCCGCAGGATCAGAATATAAGGAATCTGGTGGCCCGAATGAAGCTAATGCCGATCCCGGAATTAATTTCCGACAAACGCTTGTTGTTCTGTGATGATTCAATTGTTCGCGGCACACAGCTTAGAGAAACTGTGGATCTTTTATATAAATGCCATGCCCGGGAAATTCATATCAGATCAGCTTGCCCGCCCCTGGTATTTGGCTGCAAATACCTGAACTTCTCAGCTTCACGCTCTGACATGGATCTGGTAGCCAGGAAGGCCATAATCGAGCTGGAAGGGAAAGAACCGGAATCATTTGAGGCATATTGTGATCCGGCCAATGAAAAGTATGATTGTATGGTGAATTGTATTCGAAAACACCTTAATTTCTCCACATTGAAATATCAGAACATTTACGATATGCTCGATGCCATCGGTTTAGATAAGAACAAAGTCTGTACTTACTGCTGGAATGGGAAAGAATAGGCTCCTGCTTCTGCTTAACACCGGAGAGAGGATAAGCAGCTGTTGTATTATTATCAAAAATTTGCGCAAAAATGTCAGGGGCAAAGAATAATTGCAAAAAATAATGACAATTTCCCGGAAGAAAAATTGTTTATATACAGCCATGTATACATGCTTATAGCCATTCAAATCCATATACAAATAGAATATATATTGATAAAATAATCTGTGTATAGCAAAGATGACCGGGTTACAATACAAAAAATGAGAAAACGCAGCAATAACCGGCTTGGAATTCACTTCTCAGTTTCAAGGGGGCCTGTATTGTTTTTCAATAAATACCCTGATCTCTGCATCCTGTAAACACTTACTATTTCAATGGTTTTTTAGAGATATTTTATATAGTATAGCCAAATAGTAGATTGACTGGATCTCAGTAATACAGGAAAGCTGTAAATTTTATGGGATTACAGGCAGATGGTTGTTATAATATGTAAATATACGACTTTCTGTTTCTATTGTTGAGTATCAGGCAGAAAGGCGTTTTTGCGTTAATTGTTAAATAATCATGTATGGGAGGATAATTTAACGATTTGAAAGCTTTATTAATATTATAGTAATGCGGAATGGAGTGGATTTATGAAGGTTAATATCACCGAGACAGTATTAAGAGATGCGAACCAATCTTTGATTGCAACAAGACTTCCTTTTAGTGATTTTGAGGAAATTCTTGAAAAAATTGATAACGCTGGATACCATTCAGTTGAATGCTGGGGTGGAGCAACATTTGATTCCTGTTTAAGATACTTGAATGAGGACCCCTGGGAAAGACTTAGAAAAATCAAATCAGTAATCAAAAAAACAAAGCTCCAGATGCTTTTGAGAGGCCAAAATTTACTGGGCTACAAGCATTATCCTGATGATGTGGTCAGGAAATTTGTTGAACATTCCATCCAAAATGGAATAGATATAATGAGAATTTTTGATGCCCTTAACGATTTCAGAAATATTGAGGTGGCTTTGGAGCAGACTTTAAAAAGTGGTGCTCATGCACAGGGTGCTATTTGTTTTACCTTGAGTCCTATCCATAATCTCGACAATTATGTTAAATTGGGAAGGCAATTGGAAAAAATGGGCGTAGACTCCATCTGTATTAAGGATATGTCAGGAATTATGGGGCCTCAGGAAGCCTATGATTTGATCAGGGCGCTCAAGGATAATGTCAGTAAGCCGGTGGCCCTTCATACCCATTCAACTACAGGACTCGGGCCCATGACTTATTTTAAGGCTATTGAAGCGGGTTGTGATTGCATCGATTGTGCTATTTCTGCCTTTTCCGGTGGAACCTCCCAGCCTGCTACTGAATCCCTGCATTTTGCATTAAAGCAGTCAGGGTATGAAACGGGACTTGACGAAGTTGTTCTTAAAGAAATCAATGATTTTTTTAAACCGGTGAAGGAAAAGTTTATTCAGTCTGGTGAACTGGAGCCCTATGTGCTGGGTTCGGATACGGATGCTCTTGTATATCAGGTGCCCGGGGGAATGCTTTCAAATCTCATTTCCCAATTGAAGCAGCAGAATGCTCTGGATAAGCTGCCCGAAGTCTTGCAGGAAATTCCCCGTGTCAGAAAAGAGCTGGGCTACCCTCCTCTGGTGACACCTATGAGCCAGATTGTTGGAGTTCAGGCGGCAGCCAATGTGCTCATGGGAGGAAGATACCTGAGCATATCCAAGGAAGTTAAGTCTTATTTTAAAGGCGAATATGGCAAGGCTCCTGGAGCAGTAGATGTTGAAGTCGAAAAAATGGTTCTGGGAGATGAAAAGCCGATCACTCAGAGATTTGCGGATACTCTGGAACCGGAATTTGAAAAAGCTAAAAAAGAGATTGGCAGCCTGGCCAAAAACGATGAGGATGTGCTGTCTTACATTGCCTTTCCACAGATTGCCGAAAAATTCTTCAGGAATAGAGAAGAAAACACTGCTTTAAAGGTCAGTTACAGCATAAAGAAGATCTAAAGGAGGGTATTTATGACTTTGATGGACAGCTTGCTGGTATCCCTCATGGGTTTTGCGATCGTGTTTTTGGTGCTGATTCTGCTTAGTGTTTTGATAAAGCTTCAGTCTCTGGTTTTAAGATATATTATGGAAGCCATGGGCAAAAGCACTGATATGAGCATTGTCCTGGCTGAGGGAGGAACAGTTTTGGCAGAACTTCCCGAAGTGCGCGATGAGGGGTGGTCTGCAGGTGAATTAAAGCTTATAGGGGTTGATGAAAAAACCGCTGCCATGATTATGGCTATCGTCAGCGATGAGAGCCAGATCCCTTTGTCTGAACTGCAATTCAAGATGATCAAGGCAATTGATCAGGAGATATAAGCTACTATTGGGGGGAACGGGAATGAAGTACATAGTGACAATTAATGATAAAAATTATGAAGTTGAAGTAGAAAGAGGCAAAGCAAGTATCGTGAAGACTACTCAGGCTTCCGTAATACCTGAACAGGAAACTGCAGCGATATCTGCTGCCCCGGCAGCTCCAGAGGCGGCTCCTCTTGCGTCAACTGCCACGGCAGCTCAGGCTGTTTCTGGTGATCCTGTAAAGGCTCCTATGCCTGGTACTATTCTTGCTGTTAGAGTGCAGCAGGGTGCGAAAGTGAACAAAGGGGATGTTTTGTTTATTCTGGAGGCTATGAAAATGGAAAACGAGGTTACTGCTCCGAGAGATGGAGTGGTTTCTCAGCTCAATGTTGCTCAAGGGGCGTCTGTATCAACAGGTGACATCCTTCTTGCGTTGCAGTAGTGGGGAGGTTAAATAATGTCTATATCTTTGCTTGATACACTCTTGAAAGTATGGAACAATTCCGCTTTTCCAGTAATTACCTGGCAACAGGTCGTGATGATCTGTGTGGCAGGCATCCTGATTTATATGGCTATCGTGAAAAAGTATGAACCTTTGCTGCTTTTGCCTATCGCCTTTGGTGTAATCCTGGCCAATCTGCCGATGGCTAATCTTATGGCCCCACCGCCTGCTGATGGTTCAGGAACAGGAGGGCTTCTATATTACATTTATCTGGGAGTTAAACTGGGGATTTATCCTTCTCTGATATTCCTGGGTATTGGTGCCATGACAGATTTCGGCCCCTTGATAGCCAGGCCTTCCAGTTTGTTTTTGGGAGCAGCTGCACAGCTGGGCATTTACATTGCCTTTACTGTTGCCGTTGTGCTGGGATTTAATCCGCAGGAGGCGGCATCTATTGCGATTATTGGCGGTGCTGACGGGCCAACGGCAATATTTCTTTCATCCAAGCTGGCACCGGAATTGCTTCCGGCTATTGCTATTGCAGCATATTCCTATATGGCATTGATTCCCATGATCCAACCGCCTATAATGCGGTTCTTAACCAGCAAGAAAGAAAGAGAGATTGAAATGGTACAGCTTAGAGAAGTTTCCAAGCTGGAACGAATTGTATTTCCTAT
Source organism: Syntrophomonadaceae bacterium (assembly GCA_018432955.1). Classification (GTDB taxonomy): domain Bacteria; phylum Bacillota; class Syntrophomonadia; order Syntrophomonadales; family Syntrophomonadaceae; genus SV3-B162. Next base: position 5,512 of record JAHDSE010000130.1, on the reverse strand, counting down.
AGTTGTAACAATTGTTGTTTGCCTTTTACTTCCTGCTGTTGCTCCTTTGCTGGGCATGCTGATGCTGGGGAATCTCTTCAGGGAATCCGGTGTTGTGCAAAGACTCAGTGATACTGTACAAAACGCGTTGATCAATATCGTAACCATATTTCTTGCTACCACTGTAGGTGCTACTGCTGTTGCAGAAGTATTCCTGAGTCCTGAGACGCTTAAGATTGTTTTTTTGGGCTTGATGGCGTTCATATTCAGCACTATAGGTGGATTGCTCCTGGGCAAGCTTATGTGCTTGCTGTCCGGTGGGAAAGTCAATCCTCTTATCGGTTCTGCAGGTGTTTCAGCAGTTCCTATGGCTGCCCGGGTAGCCCAGGCTGAAGGACAGAGGGCCAATCCGGCAAACTTCCTGCTTATGCATGCTATGGGGCCTAATGTTGCAGGTGTTATAGGCTCTGCAGTGGCTGCGGGCTTCCTTCTGACCATGTTTGGCTGATGATAAGAGGCTGGCAAAAGAATTATTATATCTGAAGAAAAGCTGGGGCAAGGAATTTTGACTTCCAGCTTTTTTTACATATAATTAAATTCATTGTTTATCACAAGAGGGGTGTATGTGTTGGAGACTATTCCAGGATATCATCGTATTGACCCCAGAGCGCTTTCCTACTGGCGCTGGACAGGGCTGTTGAACTCCATATTTATCTGGTTGATACCACTGTCATATCAGCAGGCCATGCGCTGGTGGGAACTTCCTCTATGGATTTTTCCAATGTTAATGCTGTTAGCAGTTAGCGCAACAGTGTTTAAGATTGCAGTAATACCAAAGGTACGGTGGAACACATGGCTTTATGACGTTTCCGAACAACAGATTGATCTGCGTTTTGGAGTTTTTGTCAAATACCGAACTTTGATTCCCATGGTACGGGTACAACATGTTGATACGGAACAAGGGCCACTGCTGAGTCACTATGGACTATCTACAGTTACCATATCTACTGCAGCAGGTAAGCATAAGATTCCTGCACTTGCCGACGATGTCGCTGCTGAACTCAGGGAGAGGATTTCCCGGCTTGCCCGGATGGTGGATGAAGATGTATAAAGCACAAAGGTTGCACCCGGCAGCTATCCTGGAGTTTATATTCCGTAATTTGTATAAATTGGCGCAGGCTTTGCTGCCCCTGATTATTCTTGCTCTGGGAGAGTCAGCTTTTCGCAGCTGGTTTCTTACTTTTTTGCCGATAGTCTTGGTCCTGTTTATTGTGTATATGATTTTCTACTGGCTGCGCTTTGTTTTTTATGTTCAAGATAATGAACTACGCCTGGAGTATGGTGTTTTGGTCAGAAAAAAACGTTATATATCTTTTGAGAGAATTCAAACCGTGCAGGTTTCGGCTGGAGTGATTCAGCGTATCTTGGGTCTGGTCAAGCTGCAGATTGAAACCGCAGGAGGCGGAAACAAAGCGGAGTTAATACTTCCGGCTATTTCCGCGGATAAGGCCGCTGAACTCCAGAAAATTTTGCAGAAAGGAAAGGTGTTTAATCCAGATGTACCCGATAAAGATAGATTAATTCAATATCGGCTTTCAAGTTCTGATTTACTAATACTGGGAAGCACCTCTAACAGTCTGGGTTTGATACTGGCTGGCATGCTGACCATTGTATCACAGTTGGATAAGATAATACCCAATTTAAAAATATGGGAAGTGCTGGGGAAATACGCAAGTAATCTTATGGCAGGTACTGTATATATTACTATCCTGGTAATTATTTTTATAATTTTACTGGCCTGCTTACTTTCCTTGCTCGGTAATCTAATAAAATTCGCAGGTTTTACCCTTATACGGGATGGTGACAATTTGAAAATCAGCCGCGGTTTGTTCGAAAAGAAGCAGCTAAGCATACCGGTTAAGAGAATTCAGGCCCTGAAAATTGTGGAAGGTATCCTGCGCCAGCCCTTCAAAATGGTAAGTATCCAGGTTGTTAGTATAAGTAATGTCGGAGATAAAGGTGAAGGCAATGTCATCATGCCTGTAATCCCGCGCCATAAGATGATGGATTTCCTGGAAGAAGTATTACCGGAATTTTATCGTCCTTTTGAAGTAGAAATGCTGCCTAATCGTTCCAAAATGCGCTATATCCTGATAAATTTTATCCCTGCCACAGTGCTGGTAATAATAATCTTCCTTTTTCTACCCTTTGCTTATCCCGGTCTGATACTACTGCCACTGGCTATATGGCTCGGATCTTTGCAGTATCGTGATACTGGCTACAGTCTGCAGGAGAGTATGTTAATAATTAGATCGAGAATCCTGGGCAAAGTAAGCACTATCGTTCCCAGACGGAAGATTCAGTCCCTGTCTATTTCAAGAAACTATTTTCAAGTCCGCAAAAACCTTAATACACTGCGGGTGTCTATTGCCTCCGGGGTAGTCCCGGCCAATGTGAAACTGGTGGGAATGGATGACGAAAAAAGCTCAGTTATCATCCAATGGTTTTCCCGTTAGAGGCAGGGGACCTGACATTTATCTGTTGACTTATACTTATAGATAATAAAAAGGCTTAATCGAGGTAATCGACATGCTGGCAGATTTCTTCGAGGACTGAGTCTTTTTTAATATTGAATTCACCTTTGTTTATTTCAAAAAGATTTTGCCCTTTGGTATCTATGGAGACAATCAGGGGTCCGAATTCTTTTACCCGCATTACCCACATGGCTTCAGGCATACCTAAATCCAACCATTCCACACGCTCCACATATTCCACACAGTTGGCCGCCAGTACAGCGCAGCCTCCGGGAAACACCGTATGAATCGCTTTGTGCTTCTGGCAGCCTTTAACCGTACTCTCACCCATGCCGCCCTTGCCGATAATTACTTTGACCCCGGTTTGAGAAATGAAGTCTTTTTCATATTTCTCCATACGCATACTTGTTGTAGGTCCTATGGAAATAACCTTATACTTTCCTTTTTGACCTTCAAGTTCCTGCATAATGGGGCCGGCGTGAAAGATGGCCATACCAGCTAGATCGACAGGGAGCTCCTTATGCTGCTTTATTAAACGTTGATGCACATCATCACGAGCTGTTATCAGATAACCATCAAGATATACGATATCACCAATTTCCAATTTTTCCAGATCTTCGTTTTGAATCGGTGTGCTTATTATTTTAGTTTTCATAGTACAGCTCCTTTGTGTGAAATGATTTCGTATCCCATATCCGCGTTTATTTTGATAATGGATCTTCGGTGTGCCCAACAACCTGTGGATAAACCCACGGCAATGGTTGCCGGATGGCGTGCCGCCTGTTCAATATGTACGCCCATTACGGAGCTTTCACCACCAAGACCCCCTGGACCGATTTTGATAGCATTCAGACCTGTTTCGATACTGGATTCAAGCTCTGCAGCTCGTGGGTTAGTGTTGCGAGATCCGATAGGACGCAGTAAAGCTTTTTTTGATAGTTTGGCTGCCACCTCTACGGAACCGGCAATACCAATACCGACCAAAAGAGGAGGGCAGGCATTGATTCCATAAGAAGTGATTTGATCAAATACGAATTTTACCGCAGCTTCGTATCCTTCCAGAGGCATCAGTACTTTTGCTGTTCCTGGCAGGCTGCATCCGCCTCCGGCCATATATACATAGATAGTTGCTGCATTACTGTTGGGAACGATTTCCCAGTCAATCCACGGAATTCTTGTGCCTACGTTGTTGCCGGTGTTTTTCTCATCAAAAACCTCCACGGCATTATGACGGAGCGGAGCGATTAGCGTGGCCTTTTTCACAGCTTCGCGCAGACAATCTTCTATCTCATCAATCAACGGGAATTGGGTTCCAAGCTGCACAAAATACTGAATTATGCCTGTATCCTGACAACATGGCCTGTCCAGCTCATCGGCCATTTCCAGATCGTCAAACATGGCATCGTAAATAATCCTGGCTAAAGCGGTATTTTCTTTTTCTCTGAGTTCCTTTAATTTCACGTAAACATCATCAGGAAGATGTTTGCCTGTATATGCGGTAAACCTAGCCATGATATCTATAAATTTTTCGCGTTGTTCTACCTTATCCATTCTGAGTTCCTTTCTACATGATATATTTTTGTAATATAGCGATTTTATTGTATTATAAGAAAAATAATTGGTCAAATACTCCGGTTAATCTCGCCTTTATCCCCTTGCCGAATTATCTTAATAAGCCGAATAGCTTTTATTTCGGGGGGGAGAATAAAAATTGAGGTGATTACTGTTGGAAATTAGTTTCAAGCAGAATATGAACAATGCGGAACGGGTGATACGTGTTCTCCTGGGTATCCTGCTTATCTACATGGCAGCCTTTGACGCGGTGGTACTCAGTAGTTTCTGGAATATAGTAATATGGATACTCGGTATCGCTTTTTTCCTTGAAGGTGCGGCTGCTTATTGACTGATTTATGATTTCTTTGGTTGGTCAACCAGAGTGAAAGCCGATGACTAAAAATACTGATCGGGGTAGTTTCTGGTCAGCTCCATATAAGTGAAAGTATATATATTCACAAGACAGGAGATCTTTTTTTCCTGTCAAATATTATTATAAGGAGTTTTCGCAGCTGTAAAAAACTTGACTGTTGAGGATTTTGCATAATTAGTTTTTCCGTATCATTGGGAAGTATTATAGTACTGTCATCCTGAGGCAAAGCCGAAGAATCTTAAGATTCACCCTCCGGGCATTACTGATGTTCGCTTTGCTCAAAATTAAGGTGGCTTCGCTAACGCTCAGAATGACAAGTTGGATTTTTTAAATTATGCAGCTCTCAATTGTTGAAAATGGGCTGCAAAAGTCTTTTGCTTTTGTCCGAAGTTTAATCGGACTGGATTTTATTGAACAGGTTTTTTTCATTATACGAACTTATTATCAGAAAAGGAGTTTTAGTTATGAGAAAAAACACAGATGTATTGATTATTGGTGGATCTGCAGCTGGTTTGGCTGTCGCCAATTCAGTTTATACCTGGTATCAGGGTAAAAAGGTTACTATTGTTAGAAACGTATCCTATACGGTAGTCCCCTGTGGGATACCCTATATTTATGGCTATTTGAATCTGGTAGAGAAAGATAAAATTCCTGATGACGGGTTTATAAACAAAGGTTTTGAATTTATTATTGGAAACATTGAGGATGTTGACCGTGGTAATCATATTGCCAAATTGGCAGATGGAACTGAGGTAGCTTATGAGAAGCTGGTAATTGCTACTGGTTCCCATCCGATTCTTCCACCTATCGAAGGGATTAATCTCCCCAATGTATATCCCATTAGAAAAGATCCGGAATTCCTGGATAAAATAGGACAGTCCCTGGAGGCAGCCAGGGACGTGGTAATTATCGGGGGAGGATTTATCGGAGTAGAAATGGCAGAACAGGTCAAAATGAAAGGCAACTATAATGTAAGCCTGGTGGAAGCCTTGCCGCACTGTCTGCAGGCAGCGTGCGAAGAAGAAGCTGGCATAGCAGTTGAAGAAGAATTAAAAAAAATGGAGCGTCAATT
>JAHDSE010000146.1 GCA_018432955.1 Syntrophomonadaceae bacterium | reverse complement strand
TTGCCAGGATTGACAATAATGAAATGGCTTTTTGGGGTTCTTATGATAATGATGCCTTAATTGGAGTAATTGCTTCTGCAAACAAAAATCATATTACTTTCTTATTCGTAAAAAAGGAATACCATAGACAGGGAATCGGAAGGAGCTTATGGCAGACAATAATAGATTGCTGTAAAGATGATCCTGGTATCAAGGAAATTACAGTAAATTCAACCCCCTATGCAACCGAGTTTTATCATAGACTTGGATTTATGGATCTTGACAGGGAGAATATTTCCCATGGAATACGCTTTACACCAATGAGATATGTGTTAGTAAAGGGAAAATAAGTATTAATATAACTCAGCATTATGCAATAACTATAAGAAAAGAATACATAGACGTAATATTAAAAACCGGTATTTGTTTCCATAATGATATGATACTATTAAATTATTATTTAATAATTATAATATAATATTCTACAGGTGCTTCCAGGGAAAAGAGGAGGTGAACGATTTGTTTTTTGAAGAGGTTAATGAAGGTTATGTTTTTAAGACCAGTACTAAACCTATTACAGGAACGGAAATCGATATATTTGCCCAAATGTCAGGAATGGACCTACCAGGATTTTTAGATGATGATTTTGCCAGAGGCTGGGGTTTTAAAGCCCGGGTAACGCCTGGTCCTTATCTTTTCGGATGTATGATGGGACTAATGGCAAAACAAGGTTTTTTGGCAGATGCAGTTTGGACAGCTGCTGATGGTATATCCTTTAGAACACCGGTACATCCAGGCGATAAAATTTATGTTGAGGCTGAAGTAATTAATAAAAAAGAGACTAAACGCAAAGCAGGTTTAGTTACTTACAAATGGACGATCAGGAATCAAAATGATGATATTGTTGCTCAAGGGAAAAATACTTGACTTTTCCCTATGAAATCATCTGGATAGATGATTTGAATTCTCATTAAAATGTAGAAGGGCTGGTTTATTGGTATTGGTCTTATACAAAATAAACCTGGCCCTTTATTCTTTTTGCGGTGCCTTTTCCATGTTCCACCTCGTCAATAATACTTTCCAGATAGCTATCCAGTTCATCCGCTGTGCTTCCTACACGGCCAGCCAGGCGATCTTCTTCAACAGCAAGCAATTCTTCCCGCAGCTTCAGCATTTTCTCGCGGCGGTTAAATGCTTCAATATCCATAACCACAAGGTCACCCTCACCGTTTTTCGTAAGATAAACAGGTTCTCCGGTAGACTTACACAATGCCGCAATTTCGTTGCAATGCTGCCGGATACTTGCGGATGGCTTAATTGAAGCTCGTTTTGATCGTGACCCAATTCTGTATTATTCAGTTTTAGCCACACAAAACATAGTTCCGCAACGAATAACGGAACCAGTATTCACTCTTTTGCGAAGCCCCAGTCTTTCCAGATCCATCTTGTATCCTGATGGTAGAAAAGCTGCCGGAGAGGGTAGGCAAAACCGGCTGGGGGACCTTCTCGCACATTCAGTTCGTTCAGGCCATCGGCATCGGAATCTTTTACATCCAAATTTATTATCGGGTGCTGCAGAGCGGATGAACACCATACCTCTTTCATTTTTCCCGAGCGCAGACGGTATAAAAACAAATGGCAGGTAAATTTATCATCAGGCCCTTTAAACCAGAATGGCTTTGAATTTCCGAAACTGCCTTTCTTCCAGATTACGAGCAATAATTCAGTTTGCTGGTTGTTATCGGCATCCGCCAATTCTATTTGTTTTACCTGCCATTCCTCCGGGGTATGCCATGACAGACGGTTATTTTCAAAAACCTGTAATTGCTGTTTTTTCAGCACATACTTTTCTCTGTCTCCGTTCCCGTCTATGTCACCATATATGGTTTGGGAAGAAGATCCCCATTTATCACTGACAGCCAGCCCCAGGACGACAGCCAGCAATAAAGCGACAGTAAGCCGTTTAAGGATTGATTCCATTGTTATCAGACTCCCACGGCATAATGATGCGGCATTCTCCGCCGGGAACGATAAAGGAAGCGGTCCAGTCAGGGGCTTCTGGCGCTTTCTTGCTATACAGCATGGTGCGCCATGTATCGTCCGTCAAACGATCATTGGACTGCCAGGGGAATTCATAATAGGAATATACCCCGCCACGGGCAATGCGCAGTTTGCCTTCAACGGGAACGACCGCGTAAATAGTCTGGATAAAGCCGCTTGCTTCTTGCAATACGGTATCAGGCGGCGCCGTAGCCACATCCGTTACCAGCATGGCCGGGTTGTCAACCAGGAGATGGTTGGAATTCTTATTACTGTCCTGGTTGCGTAATGTTTCCAGCCAGAAGTGCTCCAACTGCACTCCATAGCTGCGGATGAGTTCATATTCTTCTTCCGTTGGGGACTGGCCTTGCAGTTCTTTTTCCGATATGGTTTTCAGGTCCAGAGCCAGTTTTTGCAGGCGCTCAAGGTTTTCCGCATCATTGGGGTTTAACAGGCCTCTGCTCTGCAAACCGTCACGGGTCAGGGCGGTCAAAGCCGCCAGCCGCGTATAGAGACGCGGATTTGGCTCAACATAGCCGCGGTCGTCATCTTCCGCGTCCCCGCCACCGCCGGCTTCTGCATATACCTGTTTTACGTACAAAACGGTATCATGCTTGAGCTCCGTCCAGCTGCTCAAGTAGGTACTCAGGCTCTTGCGTGTCCAGGCCTGGTTGCGCATAAAAGATGGATAGCCGTTGGGAACTTCACTCAGCAAGGGCTGCAGGGTATTAAGCCAGCTCCAGTACAGGTTCTGGTGCCAGGTCTCTGCTGGCAGGGAAGATATGTGTTGCTGTATGCGGGTCATATTTTCCGCATAATGGGGATAATTTTCTTCGCCCAAAGTCCTCAAAATATTTTCGGCCTCCAAGGAACCCATGGCAGAGGGTATATCCAGCCCTTTGGGGAGCAACCTGCGTTCGCCCTGCGGGTTTTCTCCTACCTCACGATAGACCAAACGCTGGAATATATCGGCATCAATGGTATAACGCTGGCCCATGAAGCGGAAGCCTTTTATTTCCCGCTCGCGATCAGGCTGGATGTCAGCGTCATAGATAGGAATTGAATTTATTGAAGGTCCTTTGACAGCGGCTGCTGCTTTCATAAACGTTTCCCATTTGCTCTGTTCGGCAGTTAAGTCTTTTAAACTGAATTCGGGCCCGTATGTTTTTTCCAATAGTGCCCAATATTCCAGGACACCGGGGTCATCATTGCGCCCGGTAAAAAACTCGCTAGTACTGTTGATTTTACTCCAAGCGGAGAAATTGGAGCTGTCATTCAGTGCCAGGGTCATCAATGCGGCAGACCGTGTTTCGTCATCGCTTTTAAGCCGGAAGGTCATGCGACCATACCACATCATAGCCTGGAAATATGATTTTAAGGCATCGCTGCGGGTATAGTGCCCCCGCGGAATGTACTGGGTATAATCTTCTTTCAAGGATTCCAGCTCATCCTTGATGGTTCCCATACTCATAATGGGTGATATTACAGTTTGCTCATGGGCCTTGATCAGCTCCAGTTCAGCCTGCACTTCATTTTGCACTTCGGCCGGAATGGGGGTGTTGGACTCAAGCAACTGGCTGGCAACGGAAAAAAAGGCCAGGTTGCGCGTGGCTGCATTTTCCCAGGCACTATCCTTCAGGGAATTATACTGTTCCCGGGAAGCTTGCAGCATAGCCTGGTTTAATTGCTTGAGCTCCGGCAGCAGTTTTTCTTCTTCCACTGTTTTAAGCAGATAATCAAAATATAGATGATAATTATGCAGCATGGAATCAGTAGTTACCAGGTTGGGGACCACCCTGTCGTAGCGGTTGCTTTCGTAAAGTGGATAAAACTCGGAATATGCATCGGGAATAACCACAAAACCATTCTCCGCCAGGCGTTCCTGGGCTGCCGGGGAAAACTCGAAACGTTTAGTGTTTTCAATATTGCCGAGATCAGAAGCAATGCTGTAGGGTTCCAAAGTCGGCTGTTCATCTATTGTTGCTTCCGTATAAGATGCGAATTCCGCGGCTTGCACTGTTTTATTTTCAGTACTCGTATTTTCCGGAGAATTGTTTGTTTTTTCAGGATTGCAGCCGATCAGACTGCCGATTATGAAAAAAAGCAGTAAGAACGATGTTATTGTTTTTACCCGTTTTGATTTCAACTTTCATCCCCCTTTTCTTAAAATCATTTCCTGTCAATATTTTACGAAGAAGCGCTAATCAACTTGCAGTAAAAAGGAAAAGATTAGAGCTAGTGATGGCAAAAAATTCTGTTCTTTCTTAATCTTTGAATTACAAAGCTTGCTTTTCCGGACACAGGGAAATAGTTTCTATTCTCAGTTAAATGCAAGTTATTTGACAGAACGACCGTATGTTATTATATAACAGTACCCATTATACGAGCTTTCAGGTATTTCTATTATTAATATTACAGGAAATAAAAGGAAATGTAAATGAGTGTAATTCCCCTGCTGATTGGAGTGCTCTTAGGGATAGAATATTTATCATGTTTTACATTGTATCTATTTAGGGGATTAGAATTACTGCCAGTAATTATGGCCGTTTTACTATTGGGCGTTACCCTGTGCGCTGCTTTAATGGCATTAAAAAGGGATGATGCTTAGCAGCTATAATAAACTATAATTTGAAAGCAGGAGGTTTTAATTTGAAGCATAAATATTTTATAGCGGTTCTTATGTGTGCGGTTCTTTTTCTTACAGGAGGGTGTTCTTCGGTGGAATCTGGCAGTGGTATTGATAGCACTGATACCTTGAGCAGCGTAGAGCAGGGGAAAGCTCCATCGGAAGCTCGTTTTGTTGATTATCCGAGTGCTGCCAATTTCATCGGAAGTATTATTGATCAAGATGGCAGTGTAGTAATAACCCCCGAAATGCGTGAGAGCTTTAACCTGTTTGCGAGGGATTACCGGTGGATTTACATGCCGGATATGGATGGCTATGAATCTTTTTTTGAAACTACACACTGGGGAGATTCTTATGGACACACCAACTTTTCCGATGCAGTCTTTTATGTGTTGCAATATATGCACTGTCCTGAAAAGATAAGTGATAAAGCCATGGAAGATGCTATACATAATTTATTCTATGCCAAAGACGATTATGAAGAGATGCCACACCAGGCCTATCGAAAATTTGCAAGATATGAGAACGGGTATTATTCTCCGTGGCCGGAAGGAGGGCGTGATCATGAGCGGATGTTCTATTTGCTCGCAGCAATGGATGTACAGGATATTAAGGCTCACGATCTTTATATCACAGTCCGCGCCACAGCCTATTATTTTGAAGATACCAGCGTATTTGAGGCAGGGGAGAATGAAAAGTGGCTGGCAGAGAAAGCAAAGGATTTGGGGATTCCTGATTTGCAAGCTGCTGCCAAGCTGCTTGCGAGTGGAGAGATGGCAGAAATAGAGGGCGATTATGAATTTGAGACAACGATGTGTATTAAAGCTGGCGGGAAGAGTCCACGTGGGCTGAATCCCCAATTTGTATCCAGCCGTGGTCGCAGTATAGAGTGCGACGATCTGTTTTAGGGACAGGCCTTGTCAACATCCCGGTACTAAAAGGAGGCAACAACCCCGTTCCTGGGACAATGTTAATGGAGGGGAAGAAGATGGTTTTAACCAAGGCCCTGGAGGTATATGGTAAATATTTGCGTTTGATTGCGGCAATTATTCTTCCAATAGGAATAGCCAACGGTTTGATTTTATGTACAATCAGTAATTCGGAATACATTTTTCAGCTGGATTATCTGCTGAGATTTAATATTACTGGCTGGCTGTTAAGTGCTTTATGGATAGGAGCTTTGATATATGCTTTATCATTGCTTGAATCAGAACAGGAAATCACTTATTCAAATGCCTTGCTCCATGGGGTTGGGAACTGGTGGAAAATTGCTCTGGTTGCGCTTGTAATCATAGGGTTCAAGTATCTCCTGATGCTTTCATCTGCATACAGTTCATTATTGGCAGGTCTGTTTTTCTTGATAGCTATTTTCGTCAGTATGCGATATATACTCATATTTCCGGTATTGATTCTGGAGAACAGGGGAACGATGGAATCGTTGCGCAGATCCGCCGAATTATCACAGGGCCAGCGCCTGAATATGTTTTTTGAATTTATAGGGCTGTGGCTTTTGCTCAAGGTAGTTATATTTCTTATGCAAATGCTTATTGGAATGGCAGGAAATCTTCTCGGAGGCATATGGTTTACCCATTTAACTTTTGTTATAGTTATTGGTATAATCGAACCATTGGTGACATCATTGATTATCGTTTGGATTTACTGCTACTATCTTCAGCAGTACCGAATTTTCCCAGGCTATGTTCCAAGTGATCAGGCGTTGCATGCTCAGGACCAGGAGGGAAGATAATGGATTTTATTGCCAATCTGGCAGCGATATATGAATCTGTATATAAAATATAAAGAAATGTAGTTTACATAACTCATTATATCTGATATACTTTAACAAGTTGGATATAGGAATTATGCATTATATTAAAGGTGAACATAATTCAATCATATTTGTTCTTTCAGAACCTCCAGGGGGGCGTACACAAAGTTGCTTGACTGGGTATAATGGTTCTTGAGATAAGTGGTCGGGCGTACTGATGTTGTCCGATTGCAAAACACTAATAACAGGCTCCCTTCCACTGGGAACCTGTGTTAGAGAATATTATATTCCTCTG
>JAHDSE010000053.1 GCA_018432955.1 Syntrophomonadaceae bacterium | reverse complement strand
TCAGTTAATTACATCAGAAGGTTGGTGGAGATTTGCCAGATTTAAAAAACATCTGTATGGGTCTATTTGCACGTGATATAATCATAAACATGAAAAAGTATGCTCCCTTTTGTTTTGTTTGGTTTTGGCGATTAAACAATATCACAAAAAGGGCATACTTTTTCTTTTTTTGTATAATTTTTATTCAGTTAAAATTGGAAGAGCTATCGCGATAGCGATTTCGTTCTTCTTTTGTCATAACCCCTCGGGTTATGACAAAAGAACCGTCCCCCTGTCCAACCTCCAACAACCCCCCTGTCCCACCAATGGCTTATGCGCAAAAAAAAAGGAGGGGGTCCCTCCTATTTGATAAATCTCTAATCCTTTTTCTTGTTTTTTACCCGGCGTTTATTATCAAAGTCTGTTGTACCGGGATATGGGTCAAGAGGGATTTCTGGATTATTGTTATCTTTCTTTTTCTTTTTAGCCAAAATCAACACCACCTTTCATAATATTTGCACTAATAGCATTGCTTTTGACAGGAAAATTTATTCAATATCAGCTTGGTAAAAACGTTAAATAGTTTGATAGTCATTTCCATGGTTTTTAGAATCAGATTATTAAGAATATTTGAACTTTTTTCGGACAAAAGGAATTGCAGAGTATTCAGCGAAGAATAATATAAAGAAGATTATTTTGTATAATGTTGCTTTTATCGTGATTATATTTTTTTAAGGGGGTGAAAGTAAAAAAACAATTGAGAGCAATTATTCCATGGAAAGAAGTGCTTTGAAAAGAAATGGGCGCTTCCTTAAAACCATATATAGAGAAAAAATAGAGAGATATATTTTAGGGGGGCCTCCTTAAAAAAATGGAGGGATTAAGAAATGGCTGCTAATTTTGCGTATCTAAACACCAGAGATTTAGAATTTATTGTCCAGGAGTGGCTTCCTACAGAGGAAATATTTGCCTACCCGCAGTTTGCCGATTATTATTCCAAGGAAGATATAAAATCAGTTTTGGACCCTATCCTGAAGATGTGTAAAGAAGTAATAGAACCTACAAATGATGACGGAGAAGCAAACCCGGTTAAGTTTGAAAATGGCAAGGTAACGCTTCCGCCTTCATTTGGACCGCTGTTCCACCAACTGCAGGAAGAAGGTTGGGGTACCAGTAATATAGATGAATCTGAAGATGCAATGATCCTTCCGCACATCTTGCATTCTTTGGTATTTGAGTTAATTGGTGCTGCCAATCCAACTTTTCTACCTTATATTATTCTTACCAGCGGCGCAGCTGGCCTTATCCAGAGCTTTGGCAGTGAAAAACTCAAGGAAATGTTCTTACCCAAAATGATGGATGGAACCTGGAGCGGGACCATGTGTCTGACCGAGCCCAGTGCCGGTTCTGACGTGGGGGATATTTTATCCAAGGCTTTTCCTACAGATCAGCCAGGAGTCTACAAAATTAAAGGACAAAAAATATTTATTACCGGTGGAGACAATGATTTTACCGAAAATATTATTCATCTTTATCTGGCCAGGGTTGAAGGTGCCAAACCGGGAACCGGAGGTATTTCTCTCTTTGTAGTCCCGAAATTCTGGGTGAATGAGGATGGCAGTTTTGAACCCAATGATGTTGAGACCACAGGCGCCGAGCATAAATTGGGACAACATGGTTCATGCACTGCAGCATTGAGCTTTGGTGAAAATAATGGCTGCCGCGGTTGGCTGCTGGGCAAGAATCCTCTCGAAAATGAGGGCAAAGGCCAGGGAATGGCCCAAATGTTCCAGATGATGAATATGGCCAGGATGGAAACCGGACATTTGGCAACATCATGTATAGCCAATGCCATTTATAATACTCGTGATTATGCTAAAGATAGAATTCAGGGAAGGCTTTTGACCAATCCCAAGGCGGGACGTACCGCAATTATTAACCATGAAGATATTCGCCGCACCCTCTTGATGGGTAAAGCACATACTGAAGCAATGAGAGCTATGATGTATAAGAATTATTTTGCTTTTGATGTTCGTGAGCATGATCCCGATCCTGAAAAAAGAAAGGCTGCCAGTGAGCTGATTGATATTACTACTCCGCTGTGCAAGGCTTATCCAACTGATGAAGGCTGGTGGCTGTGTGCTGAGGCTATTCAGGCTTATGGCGGATATGGATACTGCGAAGAATATCCGGTAGCTCAAATCGCCCGGGATATGAAGATTTATTCCATCTGGGAAGGAACCAACTATATCCAGTCCCTGGACCTCTGCGGCCGGAAAATGACTATGGGTAAAGGCGTACCCTTTGCCAACTTTATGAAAGAAATCTATACTTTCTATGCTGCCAATAAAGATAATGAAAGCCTGGGTAAAGAATTCGGGGTTCTCGGAAAAGCTTTTGAAGGAATGAACAGAGCTCTTAACACCATGCAGGGATATCTGGGCAATAAGGATTTCAGTATGATGCCTCTGTATTCACGCCGTATTCTGACTGCTCTATCCCAGCTGTATGCTGGCCGCCTAATACTGGACCAGGCTCTGCTGGCTGACAAGAAGGCCAAGGAACTGGGCCCGGATCACTATGATTACAATTTCTATGCCGGCAAAGTAGCTGCTGCCAGGTATTATCTCCTGAACGTAGTACCCAATGTCTGGGTGGTGGCTGATATTATTGAACTGGGTGACAGATCGGCATTGGAAGTTCCTGTAGAAGCTTTTGATTATTAAAATTTTAATCTAACAATAAAAGTGAATTAACCCTCTGCCACAGGCAGGGGGTTAATTTTTTTTAATAAAAAAAGCCGTCTTTTTAAGACGGCTCTGCTCATTTATGTATTAAGAGATACATATGAGCATATAAATGGAAGGGAAAGTGAAGGCTTACAATAAAGTTGATTGTGAGCTTAATTATTAGCTTGATACTTTCTTTGCTGAAACATACATTTGATAATTTGTTGTCAGGTGCAGGATGCAGTATTTACGGGGTTCAAACTTTATTGCTTAAGCTAATAATAATCTATGAACCTGAGGGGTAAAAGGTGACAGATATGGACGAAAGATTTTATAAAATTGGTGAAGTATCTGAAATGCTGGGAATAGAACAGCACACCCTGCGCTATCTGGAGAACAATCTCAAGTTAAAAATCAAGCGCGATGAGAGAAGCGACAGAATTTATTCGGAATCTGATATAGAAACCCTCAAGCTGGTTTTAAAGCTCAAAGAAAAAGGACTTAATACCACAGCTATTAAACTGGCACTGGAAAACGCCGAAGAAACAGAAGAAACAGGGATGGCCACCAGGACTAATAATACTGATTTAGTAGAGCTGGTATCAGTAGCCAGAAAAATTGTGGAACAAAATGAAGAATTGCTTAAGCAAAATAAAAACATGGAAAAGCGTATGGAAAAACTGGAAGAGAAAATAGAGCGGCGTAATGAAGAGCGTGAAAAAAAAGTTCAGGAGTTTCTGGACTTATGGAAATCCGAGCAGGGGAGCAAAAACAAATCCTGGTTATCCAAGCTGCGGGGCAAGTGAGAGTCTGCCTATTTATTACTTAAAAATTGCAAAAGGCATAAGAGCTTGAACAAAGTGGTTTCAGCATGGCCTTCATAAGCCTGCTCAAGTTTTTTGTCAAGCGGGCTGAGGTGCTCAGCGAAATCGCTCAGCAGATCGGGATTATGATGTTTATAAGTTTTTATCAAGTCATAGGAATTTTTTTGCCGGACTCTGAAGTCCTCAAATATTTCTGCTTCTTTCTTGAATTTTGCTGCTGCTTCCGGCCGGGATAAGTTTACTTCCAGTCTGGATAAGGCCAGGTTTAAATAAAGCTCCATGGTTTCACTGTCTGTTTCCTGGGGTATATCCAATTGCAGTGCCAGTTCCTGATCCTGAAATCTTTCCAGGCTCTTTATATCATCTTCTTCAGCAAGTTCAAAAACCCGTAAGCGAATACTATCAGAGTCTGCTGCCAGGTTGTAAGGTGAAGGAAGGGAAAAGGAAAAAATCTTGTACCTGCCGTTTACATCCAATTCCAGATTGGCGGTATCAAAGGGTATAAGCTCCAGGGCACAGGCCTGTTTATCCTGCTCGAATTTTTCAATATAGAACTGAAAGGGGTAAATACATTTGAAGCTGCCGGCAGATTTTCCCAGGAGGTTGCTCCAGGTACAGAGGCCCCGGACTACATTAAAATCCAAATCTTCCGGGCAAATGAGCGGGACACCGGGAATTTTTTCTTTGATCAAGGCTTGTACTGCCTGACTTCGTGCTGACCCTCCCAATAAAAGAATATAATCCATAAGCCATCTTTGCCCATCGAATAGTCCCAGTTTCTTTGCTCTGAATTTCAGGACTTCATCAATATAGGTTTGGAGCCGTTTAAATATCGGTTGCAGTTGAGCAAAAAAGAAGTCCTGTTCAAATGAGGCTATCAAGGAATGCCCATCGAAAAAGTCAGCTTTATTCAGGTAGGTTCCTTTTTTGCGGTTAATATCAATTTTCAACTGTTCGGCCTGCCGCAAATAATTGTTCAGCAGATAACGATCATGGGAGTTCAGGGATTTTTCGGTAAAAAAATTGGCTTTAAGATTTATACCGTGCTGCATTTTAAAAGCAGGGAAAAGAAGGTAACGAAGTATTCCGCGGTCAATTTCCGCTCCTGAAAAGACATCACTGCCAATTTGGAATTGGGTTTCCATAATTATTTCCTGTTGTTCCTGGGAAAGAGTCAAAAAACTGAAATCGCTAGTACCTCCCCCAATATCAATGCTCAGAATATCTCCCTGAAGCGGGGATGAGGGGAGAAGTGAATTATAACCGATAAGTGCAGCAATGGGTTCGGGTAATAGAAAAACTTTATTAACTCCTATGCTCTCATGAATAGCATTGATTAAGAGCCGGCGTGATTTCAAACCGAAATAATTGGGAACAGATATGGCAATGGAGTCAAATTCCATGGCAGTAGGAGCAATATATTCTTCTTTCAGATAAGCGAAAAATTGGCAGAGTATTTCCGCTAATGTATAAGGCCCCAGCCTGAAAGCCCTATTTCGTTTAAGTTCCAGTTTAAAGAAATAGGCAGTATGAGACTCCGGTCCCTGCAGGCGCAGAGCCAGATTTCCAAAATACAGTTTCCTCGTTGAAGGTATATAAGTGACTACAGAAGGTATATACTGAGCATCGCCGGCCAGGTTAACAAAACTCTCATTCTCAATGTAAGCGATCTTGGTATATGAAGTTCCGAAATCAATTCCCAGATGGATTTTTCCTTGGCTCATATTTTTTCCACAGCTTTCCTAAGCTCTCTGGCTTACTACTAAATAAGGCAGGTCTTCTTCCAGCAAGTCGTCTACTTTAATGATAAAGATATCGCCTTCTTCGTGCAGTATAGTATTAGTCTTGTCTTCAGATATACGGGTTTCCACCTGGTATTTGTCCAGGAGATACAGATAATCGGTGGGAAAGGGCTTTCCTTTTTCCATTGCTATTCGTTCAACCCGGATATGCATATCTTTCCATACTCGTGCTATGTTCCGCGGTGCCAGCAATCTTTCCAGGTCAGCTTTGATATTGGCTAGAAAATTGAGCTGAGCATCGACGGTATTCACAATACTCAAAAAGCTTTGCAAAACTGTCGAAGAATGCAAATATTTCTCATCCAAAAAATCAATTTTAGCCTGCAACAACGATAACTCCATGTGGACGCGGTTCAGTACAGCTCCCAGGGGGGGTATGTTTTGTGAGACTCTTTCCTTAATACTGGAATTGAGCAGGGGATGAGCTTTATTCAGTATTTCCCTGGTTTTTTTGCTGAAATAGCTGTAATCAGCTTCACCGCTCTCGGGTAGTTCGTTTACCAGATTATTCAGTGAATTAAAGATGCTTGAGATGCCGTCTTTCCAGTTTTCAATATCTTCCTGCTTGATTTCTGCTATTAAAGCAGCGCTGTCCAGCAAATCAACATTTTTTTCGCTCCGGTATAAACTGGCTTTATCTGCCAGAGTCAAAAAATCTTCCAGATAATCCTCAAAATCACGAGCCGCAGCGCTTATTTGTGTTTCCTGTTTTAAACGAATATGAAGTTCGAGAAGATCCACATACATGGTTATTCTTTTCTGCAGAGTTTTCTCGTAGAATGGCAATAGATTGGCAGCTGCCAGCTCTTTCAGCAGTAAAGGAAAGTCTTCTTTAATATGTTTGCTCAATTCCCTGGATATTTCATTACCGCTGTACTTGTTCTGCCGCAGGTGCCGTAACAAACTGCGGCATTGATGCAGTTGCATCATTAAACGCTTGTATTTGTCCATCAAGCGGGGCTTATCTGTATCCAGGGAAGATATTAACCTGAGCAGTACCCTGGTATCAGGGAACTGCTCCAGAACATTGCGTAGTTTTTTGTCTTTGAGCAGAAAAAATATTTCCTCGATATCATTATTCAATGATTTAAGGCTCTGTTGAAGATTTTTCAAGGCATAGAATAATTCCATACCGGGTTGCTCGTTATTCAGCTTGATATGGAGCAATTCTCGGTTGCTTTCTTCACGAATAGCCTGAAGAATGGTGGAAAGCTTTTTAACCTGGTTATACAGAACGGCATAACGTTTAATGGTAGCCAGGATATCTTTTTTCAGCATCTCTTCCTGCCGCCCCAGCCTGAGCAAGCGAGTCACTTCTTCCTGAATACTGCTTTTGTATTCCGAAAAAAACCTTTCATGGAAACTGCGGTAATAAAAAGTGTTTAATTGATAAACGTAGTCATCAAGGTTTTCCACCTCTCCCATGCCTTTGACAGCAGGCTGGCAGACAGAGTCAATTTCTTTACGCAGCTCCAGAAGAAAGAAATCCAGCCTGGAACTGAAAAATTCCTGATCTATTTTAATATCTGTCATCATAACACCCCCAGGAATTTACCGGTAAAAATCTCGCGTTTTATCCGGGCCTTCTTTTTCTTGAACAAATCAGGCTTCAGATGAATTTCACCTCTCAGCTTTTCATCACTGTAATCCTCGATGTATTCCAATAACTGCGCTGCCTCTTTTCTCTTTCTTTCATCAGCAAAAGGGGCCAGCTCTTCAATAATTGGCTGCTTGACAAAAAGCCTGGAAGGTAACCATTTCCATAGTTGCATATAAGCGGCCAGCAAGCCCTGGAGATATTCTTTACCGGCCTCGATTTTCCCCTGTTTTTGCAGAAAACGGCTGAATTCCATGATTACAAAGGCTTCATGAGGCAGGGAATTCAATTTTTGTTGATAAGATTGCTCTATCTGCAGCAGGTGCATATTACCTATATTTTCCATAAGTTCATTATCGTATAAAAGAAGGGGTTCTCGGGGACGGTATTTTTGAATTTTTAATGCCTTATAAAAGATTTCCATAAGAATATGCTCTTCTTGGCCGTTTAATCCTTCCAGGACACTCTCATAGATATTCAGGTATTGCAGAGAAGCGAGATCATAATCTATTCTGGGAAAATAGCGGTCATATATATCAATAGCCAGAGAATAAGGCTGCAGAGGCTTGAACAAAAGAGCATATAGCGGTATGGTTTTGCGCAGGATACGATAGAATTCCTTGTAAATTATTGCGTCTTCCAGTAATTCCACCAGGCGATTTCTTTGCTGGTAGTCTTCATAAATGTCCATGGCAATTATCAGACAGTCTTCCACCATACCACAGTGGAAAACCTTATCAGTGGCCTGCAGAAGAAGGCGGAAGCGTTCAGCTCCGTATGGTTCATGAAAATTAATGGCTGAACTGGCCTGAAGCAAATCAACAGCCTCTGTCAGAAGCTGCAACTTGTCCCCGAAAGGGGTGGGGTAATCCATGCCGGCAGGGGGCTCTGCAGAAATACCATAGAAATATTTATTCCGCTCACTTAAGAGGGTGTCTTCTCTATGCTTGATAAGCTCACGCAAGTCGGGATTGGCACTTCGAGAAAGCAAGAAGCTGCATTCTTCCAGACTGAGAACGTTTATTACGGCAGCAAAAAGCTGCTGGTATTCAGCTTTATATATATTTATTATAAATTGTAGTTTCTGGGGCTGAACCTGATGCTTGTCAATATACCAGGGCAGGAATTCCAGGAAACCACAGATCAGTGTTCTGGAGGAATGCACCAGCCAGTTCAGAACAGGCATGATGTGCATATTATTGAACAAAATCAGGAAAAAATCATTTTTTCTTCCGGAAAAGTAGAGAGAACGATAGATAAAATCCAGTTCTGCCGAACTGACAGGAGATATTGTCTCCAGCTCTGAATCTGCGTGTCTTAATTGCTGCCGAAGTAGAAGCTCTTTTTCCCAGAAGAGAAAAAGATCCTGTGTATTATCAGCCTCTGAATATTGTGCTAATACTTCTTTCATACTCAAGTGCTCCTGTTCAATAATCTTTTTCATGCATAGAAGACGATATTTAATAAGCGGCAGGCATTCTGAGCCTTTTTAGAGTCTGCTTCACTGAGAAAGATATAATAATAAATGGATTTTTCCTTATTGGTAAAAATGCCTCCCAGTCTATCGGGCTTAAGGTATTCGATTCTGTCCTCCTGCGCCTTAGCGCGAGTGAGATAGCGGTAAGTCTGCAAACGGCTGATAAAAGAATAACGTGCCAGACGGTCAAAGTGTTTTTTCAAACCGATTTCTTTATAAGGGTTGGAGTCTTCGTATTTATATACTATCTCATTGTTCCGAGGGCTTGGAAGTTCTTCAGTAATTGAAACCGAGGCTTTAATCATTCGTAAAATTGACTGTAAATATTGTCTGTCCAGGTCACTACCATAAGTATAATGCAAATAAGCTCGCAATTCGGCCGGGAAAAGCTGCAAAGGCAAAGGACCATCTCCCAGGTTGGCAAAGAGCTCAGGCCTGGATAGCAGATAATCAATCAGATCATCGATTCCCCGGTCAAAAAGCGGCAGGAAGGTGGAATACTCCTGATATAGAATCCCGGCATATTTTTCATGAAAAAGGGCATAGGACTCTATTGATGTGGATTTAAGCCGGTCTGCGTATTCCAGCAGAATTTGATACTCATCTGTATTAAGATTTTTCCCGTACTCAAGCTTTCTTAAAATATGTCTCATTAATTCCACCAGCATAATTTCCTTCTATTCTACATCAAAGCCGGACTCCAAGAAAGTCAATCTGCAGCAGAGGCTCTTTGTTCAGATGAAGAGGAAGGCTTGCTTTTAATATCAAAGATCAGTTCATCTTCAAAGTGCAGGAATTTAACAATAGTGTTATCATCCAGCAAAAGAGCAACCTGGGTTTCAGTGCAAGACAGGATTTTTTTTATGGATTTACCTTCCAGATAGTGAGCCAGCATTCGGTAATCATCCATTAACAGTTCTGATATCTGGACCTTGGCCATTTTCATCACCTCTAGTATAAATATAGAGTTTTGCATGAAAACCTGTGCCTGTAAATTTAAAATAATTATTTACCTGTCGCTATTTACTGAAGCCTCTGGAAAGAATATGGAGCGAAATAAATTGACTATTATCCGGGCAAGCTAAAATATAATTTTAAATTTGTAATTGAGGATTTTGCATAATTACCTTTTTAATATGATTCGTCGGGTACTTTAGTAATGTCATCCTGAGGCAATGCCGAAGGATCTTAAGATTCACCCTCCCTCCGGGCATTACTGATGTTCGCTTCGCTCACGATTAAGGTAGCTTAGCTAACGCTTAGAATGACATCCTGGATTTTTTGAATTATGCAAAACACACTTCTCATTGATAAATAGCTGGCCACCATAATTCAAAATACCTGCAGGGCACACAGTTCAAAATTAAAACACAGGGTGATAATCATGAAGAAAAAACAGTTCAGATCTTTTGCATATCTTTTTATTTTTCCTTATCTGAGTTTAATCCTGACAATAATGATTTGTCTGGATAACTGGAACATTATCCGTAATAAAGATACCGTAATCTATACTTATATTGAAAATGCTAAAGAAGGAAAGCTGGGCTATGGTTTCAATAAAGGGAGTCAAAACCATATCACATTTAAGGACCTGGAAGAGGGGGATATAATCTTGGGAGGTAATTCAGACTGCGCATATGGATATTTTTCTCATGTCGGGATTTATGCAGGCGAAAATCAGGTAATGGAAGCCTATGCTGACCTGGGAGTACACCTGCAGGATATCTCTCACTACTGGGACTATGAAAAAGTATGCTTGCTAAGGGTTGAGGCTGAAGTAGAAAAAAAGCAAAAAGCAGTAGCTTATGTAAAAAGCTTTGAAGGAGGACTTTTCTATCCTCTGGCTTTTAAACCCGGAGACAGGCTGTGGAATTGCAGCAAAATAATATGGAAGGCTTATTACGAGCAGGGCCTGAATCTGGACCCGGCAAATGATTTATGGATTGCCCCGGATACTTTCTGCGATAGTCCACTGCTTACTATCATTACCGATAAAGGAAGATAATAATATACAAGCCTTTTTTTCGTTTGAACTTTATTCATCTGTTCGCAGCAATAGCCATATGGCTTGCCAGCTATTATCCGGGTTTGGACATTATATTGTCCTTATTATATTTATTCGTAATTTCCATGGAAGCAGGCATTACTAAAGAGAAATGGGAAAAGAAAAAAATTCTTCTTTCCTGGCAGGGACCGGCAATGATTTTAAGCCTCTTAAGTATTGCCGGATTGCAAATGGCTGATTTGAGCAATCTTAGTTTTTTCCTTCTCGAATTCTGGTTTACACCGGTAATTCCCTTGCTGTCTCTGATAAATCCAGGTCTTATTCTGGATCATCCTTTCTATTATTACCTGCTGTTATTAATGCCAGTACTTTTAAGCGCCTATTACTATATCCTCCCTTATAAAACGACACAGTAAAAAGATAATGCGCACTAAGGGGAATTTTTGACACAGGCTCGCTACGCTCGCACACAGATCCTGCGGACGCAGATTAACACAGATTCTTTTTAATATTTTTAGTTTGGTGAACGTCAAAAATTATAGTTGATAGTTTGATAAAATACTCAGCTTCCATTAATGTTTTGTTCAGGATA
>JAHDSE010000141.1 GCA_018432955.1 Syntrophomonadaceae bacterium | reverse complement strand
TGGCTTTGGGGGTGAAAAATTGAAGGCTTTCTGGAACGGCATGTTTGTGGGTGCAATACTGGGCATGAGCTTTAGTGTTTATTATCTTGATAATCAAAAAAGGCATCAAATATCGAGAAACTTGCTAGACAGATCCCAGGGAACAAAAACTGCAATAAGGAATTTTAGCGAAGAAATAATAGGGGACATTGGCAGGAAGCAGGAATAGATATGTATCTTTTTAAATACAGGATAAGTCGTTATTTGTTTTTTTTAGTGGTGGCTGCAGTCACCATTTATTTTTTGTTTCTGGTGAGGGAAGTGGCATTAAGCTTCATTTTGGGTGGAGTGCTTGCTTATCTGCTCTTTAGACCGATTTCTTATATAGAGAAAAAGGGCTTAAAACGTGTTTGGGCAATTCTATTATTGTACCTGTTGCTGCTGGCTGCCCTGACCTTATTCTTTTCCTTTGCCATACCGGCTATTGTTCGGGAGTTGGGCCAGGTAGCCTCCCTGCTTCCGGAGTATGCTGAACAGCTGCAAATTATGCTTGACAAAGTTGAAAAAATCAATATGCCTGAAAAAGTAAATGAAATACTGAATCAAAATCTTGAGCAGGTTGAGAAGTCAATTTACCAGGGTCTCAACAATTTTGTAGGGAGTTTTTATAATTTCCTTAACATGATACTCGCGCTTATTTTTTCTCCTATTTTGGCATTTTACATTATTAATGACTGGGAGAAAATAAAAGAAGGCTTTTTGAATCTGTTTTCTCCTTCTGCCCGTCACGATTTTGTTGCTCTTTCTAAAGAGATAGATACGGTACTTATAGAATTTTTGAAAGGTCACTTTATGGTAGCCGGTTTTGTCGGTACTATGGTCGGGGTTTCTGCTGCCCTTATCGGGGTAGAATTGCCTTTGCTTATTGGGATATTGTCAGGGCTCAGCAATTTCATCCCGTATTTTGGTGCGTTTTTAGGCGGGGTTCCTGCTGTGCTTCTTGCTATGTCAGAATCACTTGGGCAAGGGATATATATGGCAATAGCTATTTTTATTATTCAACAAATAGAAGGAAGCATTATTACTCCAAGGATAGTCGGGGACAAATTAGGTATGCATCCCCTGTTGATAGTATTTGCTCTCCTGGCCGGTGGCAAGCTGCTGGGAATATGGGGGATGATTCTTGCCGTTCCCCTTGCTGCGGTATTAAAAATACTTAGCAATTGGGTCTATCTAAAAGCAGTGGAAAAGGTATAATTAATAAGGGATTTGTTGACAGGGCTGCTTTTATAAAAGAAAATAAAGATTAGCAGAGTTTTATTGGGAAAAAGGAGGTTAGCCAGTGCCGACTAGCAATGAAATCAGGAAAACATTTTTAGAGTTTTTTAAAGATAGAGGACACACTGTTGTAGAGAGTTCTTCGCTTGTTCCTATCGATGACCCTACACTTTTGTTTACTAATGCGGGAATGAACCAGTTCAAGGATGTTTTCCTGGGAATTGATAAACGAAATTATTCCAGAGCAAGTACCTCACAAAAATGTGTCAGGGCCGGAGGCAAACACAATGACCTGGATACGGTGGGGCGCACTCCCCGCCACCATACATTTTTTGAAATGTTGGGGAACTTTTCTTTTGGAGATTATTTTAAGCAAGAAGCTATCGAATATGCCTGGGAATTCCTAACTGAAGTAGTGGGACTTCCCAAAGAAAAACTATGGGTTACTATTTTTCAGGATGATGATGAAGCCTATGAGCTATGGCAGGAATATACAGATGTGAAGGCAGAACGAATTATCAGGCTGGGTGAAAAAGATAATTTCTGGAGCATGGGAGATACGGGCCCCTGCGGTCCCTGCAGTGAAATACACTATGATCGGGGAGAGAAATATTCCTGTGATAATCCGGAATGTGGATTGGGTGTTTGCGACTGTGACCGCTGGCTGGAAGTGTGGAATCTTGTGTTTATGCAATATAACCGTAATGAAGCGGGTGAAATGACTCCTTTGCCCCGTCCCAGTATTGATACGGGAATGGGATTGGAGCGTCTTAGTTCCATTCTACAGGGAGTAGAAAGCAATTTTGATACTGATTTATTTATCCCAATTATCAAGAAAATCGAAGATTTGACCGGTATTGAATACGATGCAGGTGATGCTGGTTTCCCCTTCCGTGTTATTGCTGATCACAGCCGCGCCTGCACTTTTCTTATTGCTGATGGAGTATTGCCCAGCAATGATGGCCGGGGCTATGTGTTGCGCAGGATACTTAGAAGAGCTGTTCGTTTTGGTCGTTTACTGGGTATGGAAGAGGCGTTTCTGTATAAAAACGTGGATGTGGTTTGTGATTTGATGAAAAAAGCCTATCCCTATCTGGAAGAAAAAAAGGAATTTGTGAAAGAAGTTATTCGGCTTGAGGAAGAGCGCTTTTTCCTTACCCTGAACGAAGGCTTGAAGCGGGTTGAAGAAATACTGAAAGAGAACCGGAAAAAAGGAAATACTGTTATAGCCGGGGAAGAGGCCTTTATGCTTTATGATACTTATGGGTTCCCCCTGGATCTGACCCAGGACATGGCGGAGGAAAACAGTTTTTCTGTTGATACTGAAGGCTTTAACAGGATGATGGAAGAACAGCGCAAGCGAGCCCGTAAGGCCAACAAAGGTGATGATGTTTTTGCCCGGGACCGCATACTGGCGGAATTTCTCTCAGACATAGCGGAAACGGTTTTTACCGGCTATGAAGAATTAAATAGCCATTCGAGTGTTCTGGCCATAATAAAAGACAATAAATTGGTGGATGCGGCTGATAATGGGAGAGTATTGCTGATTAGTGCAAGTACTCCCTTTTATGCTGAAAGCGGTGGTCAGCTTGCGGACTCTGGAAGGATAAAGGGCGAAAATGGAGAATTGCTGGTGGATGATGTTCAAAAACTTGCCGGCCGGATAATCCATTCCGGACTCCTTAATGGCAGCTTGAGTTGCGGTGAAAATATAGTACTGGAAGTCAATAAGGAGAAAAGGCTGGCAACAGCCAGAAATCATACGGCAACCCATTTATTACATAAGGCCTTAAGGATGGTTTTGGGTGAACATGCCCAGCAAAAGGGGTCATTGGTGGAAGAAAATCGTTTGCGTTTTGATTTTTCGCATCTGGCCGCTCTGAACGATAAAGAGTTAAGCGAAATAGAACACATTGTAAACAAGTCTATATGGGATATGCATGAAGTCAATACCAGTGTTGACACTATTGACAAAGCCAGGGAACTGGGGGCAATAGCATTATTCGGCGAAAAATATGGGGAGAAAGTAAGGATAGTGCGAATATCTGATTTTAGCATGGAACTTTGCGGAGGAACCCATGTTCAAAATACCGGACAAATAGGTTTGTTTAAGATAATCAACGAAGGTAGTATCGGTTCAGGACTGAGAAGGATAGAGGCACTTAGCGGGAACTATGCTTTTGAGTATTTGCAAGAGATGGAAACAGGATTAAAACGAGCTGCTTCGTTTTTGCGTTCTACGACGTCTGAAGTAAATAACAGAGTAGAACTTATGAGCCGAAATCTGAAAGATAAGGAAAAAGAAATTGAAAACTTAAAAGCTACGCTATCCAAAGCCAGTAGTGCGGATGTCCTGGCTAATGCCCGTAATATTAACGGGGCTGCAGTATTGATTGAAGCCATTGATTGTGAAGATCCAAACTCTCTTAGACAGAATGCTGAAATGATAAAAGACCGCTTGGGAAGCTCAGTAGTGTTGCTTGCTTCTGTTATTGGAGACAAGGTATCGCTGGTATGTTTTGTCAGCAAGGATCTCCTTGGAAAAGGTTTGAATGCCGGGAAAATTGTATCTGCTGCCGCCCGCGCAGCAGGAGGCGGAGGCGGAGGCCGCCCTGATATGGCCCAGGCTGGCGCCAGGGACAGCAGTAAACTCGAAGAAGCTCTGCAAACTGCCAGGGAAGAAGTGGAAAAAATCCTCAGATAAATGCAGGATTTTGTGTATAAATGTGGAAAATGTGCTTTAAGAGGAGGTGGTCCCTATGTCAGAAAACAGAGGAAAAACCGTGAATTTTAAAAAAGCCAGGGACGGGGAGGATAAAGTGCGCGCTGTTTTACAGGAGGTTTATCAAGCCCTGGAGGAAAAGGGATACGATCCTATAAGCCAGCTGGTTGGTTATATGATATCTGGAGAGCCTGCTTATGTTACCAGCTATAATGGGGCGCGCAACTTAATATGTAAAGTGGATAGGGATGAAATAATAGAGGTTCTGTTAAAGGATTATCTCCAGGATGGCAGCTAGGAAGAGGTAAGACGCATGAGGATTATGGGTTTGGATGTAGGGGAAAAACGGATTGGGATTGCATTAAGTGATCCTATGGGGTGGACTGCTCAGGCGCACTCGGTTCTGCAAAGAAAGAATCTCAAGCAAGATTTTGCGCATTTGAAAAAATTATGTCAGGAAAATGAAGTGGGAAAAATAATAGTAGGTTTTCCCAGAAACATGAACGGAACCATAGGCCCCAAGGCCCTGGAAATTGAGGAATTTGCCCGGGCTATGAATGAATGCATCAGGCTTCCCCTGGAGTTCTGGGATGAGCGTTTATCGAGCGTAAGTGCAGAAAAAACCTTATTGGAAGCTGATCTATCCCGGCGAAAAAGAAAAATGCTCATTGACAAACTGGCTGCTGCCAATATTCTTCAAACATACTTGGACAGTAAAAGAAATATTGATTAGCTGATCAGAAAAACAGCCGGATTTGACAAAGCTGGTTCTTAGACATTAGAATGACTGTAATCTGTTGAAAGAGGTGTATTTATGAGTGAAGAAGAACTTTTTGAAGAAGAATATCCTATACTGGTTTTAGTTGATGAAGAAGGAATAGAGCATCAATTTGAACTGCTGGCAGAGTTGGAAATCGAAGATGAAAAATATCGGGTTCTGGTACCCCTGGCTGATAATGATGAGGATTTGGATGATTTTGAACTGGAAGTTGTCATATTAAAGGTAGTGTATGATGAAGATAATAACGAGTTTCTGAGCGATATAGAGGATGATGAGGAATGGGAAACGGTTGCCGATGCCTGGCAGGAACTGGTGGATAGTGAGGAATTCTAGGAGTCAGCATAAGGAGCCGCGAGGCTCCTTAAATCTGCCCAATAGGCGAATCACAGCTCCTTGCCATCCGTGGCACCGCTGCACTAGTCCATCCATGGACGTCGACTTGTGTTATGTCAATCAACTAAGATGCCGGGGCTTTGGGTGATCCGCCCTTCATTTTTCTGGTTTTTATTTTAGATACTTATGAAGCCAAAAGGCTTCTTTTTTGATGTAATATATGAAGTTAAGGGATTGTATTATATAATTAGTATTATCTGATTTAGATATATTGGGCTGGGGGGACAATTTTGGCTAAAGAGAAGTATAAGTCAGCAGGGCTTATGGTTTTGGCAATTGTTTTGGGGATAAGTCTGGCGGTCATTCTGTATTTTTATCAAGTCCTTTATAAGGCTGATCATTTTCTGCCAGGGGTTAAAGTAGCTTCCGTATCGATACAGGGGTATAACCGTGAAGAGAGTGCTGGATTAATTGAAAGCTGGCTGGAAAACGCATACGATACACCGGTAATCTTTAATTATGGTGATTATACATATGAAAGCAGTTTAGAAAGGCTATGTCTGCCAGTGGATGCAAAGGAGATAATCAATGAAGTCTGGGAAAAGGAGAAGGAAAGAAGATTAAAAAATAAAATACTCAATATGGATGGGTCAATACCGGTAAAGTATCCCTTGAAAATTAAATATGATTCCCATCAAAAGGAAATACTTCTTGAGGAATGGAGCAGGATTTTAAACATTGAACCGGTAAATGCCATGCTGGATATTGACAGGGAAGAAGGACTCATAGTTATTCCCGGACGGGAAGGAAGAAAAGTGAATATTGATGGAACATTTTCCGCACTTCCTCAGGAATGGGACAATTATGATCTTATAGAGGCTGATATTGTAATTGAAGCAGAGAAACCTCTGGTAGATGAAAAAGCATTGGAGTCCATGGGCGAGCTTGCTTCATATTCAACCTGGTATAACGCAGCTGATTTCAACAGGTCTCATAACCTGGTTCTTGCATGTGAAGCGATAAATGGAGTTGCAATTCCTCCTGATAAAGTATTTTCTTTCAATCAGACAGTCGGTGAAAGAATTGGTGCGGCAGGTTATCGCAATGCACTTGTAATAGTCAATGGAAAATTCGAGCCGGGTCTGGGAGGCGGGGTGTGTCAAGTTTCTTCCACTTTGTATAATGCATGTTTATTGGCAGGGATGGAAATAGTTGAACGGTATAACCATGGCCTGGCAGTAGCCTATGTGCCTCTGGGAAGAGATGCTACTGTCGTCTATGGTTTGCAGGATTTTAAGTTCAAGAATATTAGCAGCTGTCCGCTATACTTGAGAGCTGTTGCCCGGGCGGGCAAATTGGAAATCAATCTCTATGGAGATACCGGATTCAAACAGCTAATAGAATTGAGTCATGTGGTTGACAGTGTGATTGATTATCAAGAAACGAGAGAAATAGACCCCGAGATGCCAACAGGTGAAGAAAGGATTGATCATGAAGGTTTCCCGGGTTATGTAGTAAGGTCTTTCCGAACCTTTTTGGATGAAAGTGGGCAGATACTAAAACAGGAACAGCTAGCCCGGGATTATTATAAACCGCTGAACAAATTAGTCTATACTGGTCCCTTGGAAACCGAGCAGCCTGAAGGCGCTGCGGAAAATGAAGCAGGAAACGAGCCGGGTGTTCATAGTGAAGAAAAAACCGGGCCAGAAATGGAAACCGAAGACTTGCCTCTTGAAACGACAGATCCTTCCGGCTTGATTCCCTCGGAGGCAGAACATAATAATGGTACTGCTGAAACCGAAACATCAACCGGCTCAGCTCAAGAAAACAAGGATACTAATGATAATGGCAAAGATCAGGAGACCAATGGCAGACAATAATCCATTATATCGGAATGAAATAGATATTTATCAAAGGAAGTAGATGAAAAGGGATGAGAGCAATTAGCCATAAAAAGAATGAAAAAGTCAAGTATCTGATAATAATAACAGTACTTTTCCTGCTGGCTTCCCTGGCCTTCTTGATATGGCAAGGCTTTAATAAACAGTTTGCTCCTGTCGCTCCTGAAGACAAAAGCTATATTGATATTGTGATACCTGAGCAAAGTACTGCCCGACAGGTTGCTGCAATATTACTGGAAAATGACTTGATACATAGCGAGAATGCTTTTTATAGCTATTGCAAAAAGAATGACCTGGACAAAATATTAAAGGCCGGTCATTATCGCTTTAGCCGCAGTCAATCTCTGGCTGAGATAGTCGATGATTTGACCGCAGGCCGGCTGGTATGTGTGTCAATTACCATACCTGAAGGTTATACTGTTGAACAGGTAGGAAATACCTTGATTGAAAAAAAGCTGTGTACTATTGAAGAATGGGAAACAGCGAGGAAGAAGGATTATGGGCTGGATTTCTTACAGGACTTTCCCCGTGAGCGAAAAGAGCCGCTGGAGGGATTCCTGTTTCCTGATACTTATCTGGTGTCTGAAGACAGCAGTGCTGAAGAAATAGTTCTCTTCATGCTGGAGAGTTTTAAGCAGATCTGGGATGCCAATTTTGCTGAGGCTGCCAGCTCCAGGGGATTGAGTTTATATGATACTATAACCATAGCCTCCATGATTGAAAAAGAAGCTATGCGTAAAGATGAGAGAGAAATCATATCGGGTGTTATTAACAACCGTCTGGAGAAAGGGATGTTGTTGCAGATAGATGCTACGGTTTTATACTGTTTGGCTGAACCGAAAAATATGGTGACTTATAGAGACCTGGAGACTGATTCTCCGTATAATACTTATAAATACTCGGGATTGCCACCGGGGCCTATTTCCTGCCCGGGTCAGGCATCTATTGAAGCAGCCCTTAACCCACAGAAGCATTCCTATTATTACTATGTTTCCAAAGGAGACGGCAGCCACCATTTTTCCAGGACATATGAGGAACATCGCATAGCCAAGAATAAGTACCTGGATTAAAGCAAAATTGGATAATACAAAGATATTAAAAGCCTTAAGTTGAAAAATGGAGGATTACTAATGAAGCTTCCGGAACTGGTGCTCCCTGCCGGCAACCTGGAAAAACTAAAAATAGCTATTCTTTTTGGTGCTGATGCAGTTTACCTGGGAGGTAAGGATTTCAGTCTGCGAGCCTATGCCGGCAACCTGTCTCTGGATGAGATGAGTGAAGGAATTGACTTTGCCCATGAGAGAATGAAAAAAACTTACATAGGTGTCAATATTTTTGCTCATAATCAGGATCTGAGAAAAATCCCTGATTTTTTGGAAAAATTAAAAGAACTGCAGGTTGATGGTTTGATTATTTCTGATCCGGGAATATTACGCCTGGCAAAAAAGTATGCCCCAGGTATTCCCGTCACCATAAGTACCCAGGCCAATACCAGCAATTATGAAGCGGCAGCTTTCTACCGGGATTTGGGAGCTCAAAGGATAGTACTGGCCCGTGAACTCACCCTGGATGAGATGGAAGAAATCAAGAGAAAAGTAGAAATAGAATTGGAAGTTTTTATTCATGGAGCCATGTGTGTATCATATTCGGGCAGATGCCTTCTTTCCCACTACATGACGGGAAGGAGTGCCAATAGCGGGGCCTGTGCCCATCCCTGCCGTTACCGCTATGCTTTGATGGAAGAAAAGAGACCGGGTGAGTACTACTCAATTGAAGAGGACGAACGGGGGAGCTATATTTTGAACTCCTGTGACCTCTGTTTGCTGGAATACATTCCTCGTTTAATGGATATGGAAATAGAAGCGTTCAAGGTGGAAGGCAGAATGAAGAGCCCCTTGTATGTTGCCAGTACCGCGAGTATTTATCGAAAGGCTATTGATTGCTATTATATAAAGAAAGAGTCCTATAATACTCTGGAGCTTGATAATTGGCTGAAAGAGCTTGAAAGTACTGCTACCAGACCATTCACCAATGGATTTATTGATGGGGAGTCTGCTTTGTTGCAGGATATAAATAAAGCAGGTTTGCAAGCGAGGGCAGATTTTTGCGGTATTGTCAGAGCTTACAGAAGAGAAACGGGGATGCTGGAAATTGAGCAGAGAGCTAATTTTGGCCCTGGGGATAATCTCGAATTCTATTTGCCTGGGGGAGAAATAATAAAGCTGGATGTAGACACCATCTATGATCAGGAATTGAATTTACTGGATAGGGCACGTCATCCCCAACAAAGGGTTTTGCTGCCTGGTCCTGAAATTGTTCCCCAATATTCCATATTAAGAAGGATAGGAGCTCAGGATGAAGACTAGTATTTTTGCCCGGCTGGCCCCGGAGAACATAGATATGCTCAGCAAAATAATAGAGGCCTATGAGTACCTGGGAATAGTATCAACTCTTGAACGGGATATCGGCATGGTGCTTATAAGAGCTACTGAAGATACATATGCGGACTTGATGGAGATATTGTCATATCTCCCATTTCCTCTGGAAATAGTGCAAGAATGACATTCGAAATATAAATTGCCAGGAATAAGTACCCCTTTTAATAGCCAATGATATTATAAACGGCTTTGCGGGGGGATTTTTTTGTATAGAAAGCGAATTCTTATCCTGATGTGCATTTTCCTGGGTATCTATCTGCTGTTGCTGGGGAAAACCGCCTATTATCAGCTGATTCAAGGAAAAGATATTGCCTGGGAAGCGGTGACTATGCGCAGTAAGGAATTCGCCCTGAAAGAATATCCCAGGGGTGAAATACTGGATCGTAATCTTCTGCCTTTGACTTCTTCATCTATTTCAACTGCTGTATATGGTATCCCACAGGAATTAAAGAGGTTTTACCATAAACATTCAAATATGAGTAATGAGCAAGTCAGCCCTTATGAAGACGCTGCCAAGGCGCTGGCGGGTCTTTTGACACAGCAGGATGAGAATGAGATTTTAGCCCGGCTTGAAAACGCGGATAAACAGGGTCTGGAGTTTATAAAAATTGCATCTGATTTACAGACAGAGGAGATAGAGAGAATTAATGCGGCAAATATTGAAGGAATAGCAGTGGCACCTATTGTCAAAAGATACCGGCAGGAAGGCTTCTGTGCTCATATTATCGGATATACCGGGGGGGGAGAGGATAGTGAAGGCCTGGATGGCATGGAGAAAGTCTACAATGGGATATTGCAGGATGCGGGCAGCAGCCGCAACCTTATATCTGTAGTTGATGCAAGGGGTATGGCTATTCAGGGCTTGATGTTCAAGCTGAGGAAAGAAGAGGAAAAGGGAAAAGCCGCCATAGTCCTCACCATTGATAAACAAATTCAGGAAATAGTAGAAGAGACAATGTCAAATTATATTAATAAGGGAGCAGTTGTAGTAATGGACATTGACAGTAAAGAAATACTGGCTATGGCGAGCAGACCTGCATTTAATCCCTACGAAGTGGACAATGTAATTGAAAATGAAGATGCCGGGAGTGCCTTGACAAATCGGGCTATGAGTGCGTATTATCCCGGTTCTTTGTTCAAAATCCTCTTAACTGCTGCCGCTCTGGAGGAAGGAATTGTGGATCTGGAACAGCCCTTTCATTGCAGTGGCAGCTATGTATTTAATGAACAGCTTTCTATTTCATGTTGGAAAGAAGAAGGCCATGGTGATATAGATTTTTCTGAAGCATTCGCTTTATCATGCAACCCTTCATTTATCGAAGTTGGTCTCAGGCTGGGAAGAGAGCATCTACTGAAATATGTGGATAAGCTGCATCTGATTGATCCAGGAATTACAGGCTATAAAAACATTTATGCTTCTCATGTTAGTATAAACCCGGGCAAAGCAGCTCTGGGAAATGCCTGCCTGGGACAGCAGGGAGTGAAGGTCAGCCCGGTACAGCTTGCATCGCTTATTTCAACCATAGCTGATGACGGCTGCTGGAGACCACCTTCATTATTACGCTATACTATAAATGAAAAAGGACAAAAACACCTGCCTGAACTTGAAAACAAAAAGCCTTTAATCAGCAGCGAAACAGCCAGAAAAATGCAAAGGTTAATGGAAAAGGTGGTAAGTGAAGGGACGGGAAAAACAGCAGCACTTTCCGAGACCAGAGTTGCCGGCAAAACAGCTACCAGTCAGACAGGCAATCTTAACGAAGATGGAGAAGAAATACTGAATGCCTGGTTTGGAGGCTTTTTCCCGGCTGAGAATCCCCGCTGGGCTGTAGTGGTTATGGTTGAGGACGGAAAGTCGGGTTCTCAGGATGCCGCTCCGGTTTTCAAAGATATTGCCCGGTCAATGCTAAATTGCTATTAACACAGCGCCATGGGGATGTTCGATTATCAGGTTTTACCATTTTAAAGGTAAAGTTCCGGACGCCCGCAATAGGTGTTTGCAGCATAGATGTCAAAAATATATCCCCATAAGTTTTTCAAAACAAGATTAATAAAAAACAAAAAATATCTTGACTGTAGAATACAAAGGTCTATAATAGTAAATGATAATGATTATCAATATCTCGAAGAGATTTTGTAAATTTGGGGGGATAGAAATGGGGCCGATATTACCTTTGAGTTTTATTCTTTCTGGCAAAAATGGATTAATAAGAAAAGTGGCAGAAGGAGAAAATGTTAGAAACAGATTGACTGCTATGGGATTTGTCAGCGGTGAAGTCATAAAGGTACTGAGAAATGACCATTGCGGGCCTTTAATCATTTCCATTTTAGATAGTCGTATTGCCATAGGACGCGGCATGGCCCGCAAAATTCTGGTAGAGGAACTGGGACAGGAGGATTCTAAAAATCAACATAATTCTGCTATTAGTCAGTGATTCTACTACAGGAGAGTTTTGCATAAATCCAACATGATAATTCTGAGCGTTAGCGAAGCAGCCTTGATCGTGAGCGAAGCGAACATCAGTAGTGCCCGGAGGGTGAATCTTAAGATTCTTCAGTTTTGCTTCAGGATGATGGTGCTAAAATACCTGCCTAATTATACGAAAATACTAATTAGGCAAAATTCTCATAGATGTGCGGATGACATTAGGGAGGAATGAATATGGAATACCTGATAATAATGTTGATCTTCCTGATTGCAACAGGCTTTTTGGCCAGGCACTGTATTAGAGTGTTCAAGGGAGAAAACTGCTATTTTTGTTCACATGACTGCAGTTCATGTAAAATGGGGAGGCAGAATATGGCTAAAGAAATTATTTTAAAAGAAAACGATGCAAATTAGCTGTTTCAGGGCTGGTTTTTGCAAAAAATGTTAGTTTAACCGAACAAGGTATTCAAGAAAGCTCAGGGGGGGATGCAAATGGGTGCTGCCGGTACTGTTGCAAAGACTGGTACTCTTGAGGGGGCAGTGAAAAGAAAAGAAAAACGAAAACACATATGGGAGGTTGACAACAAACTTCATTGTTCCGTTTGTGGAACATGTCTGAATATGGGAGAACAAAAGGAGATTCTCAAAAGACTAAAAATAAACCCGGAACCGTACAGCGATTATGAGATTCATGGGCTTATGGTGGAAAATTTGAGTACAAAAAATAAACTGTCTTATCAAATTGACAGGCATCTGAACAGGAAATACCGCTATGAGATTGGTGAGTTTGGAGGATACGGAGAAAGAGAGCTGGTCAAAGTCTGGAAGGAAAAACTGGAGTCAGGAGATATCTGCGGTCTTTTCTGGGTAGCGGTTACTCATCCGCAATTATCCTTGGAAACTCTCTTTATCATGTTCTGCGAGGTACATATGCTTTCTCATCTGAATGGAGGCGGCGCTCGCAGAGAAAAGGCTGAGTACAAGCGATTGTCTGATTCTAACGCCAGATTGTCAAAAAGACTCAAGGAGGAGAAAAAAAACAAAAAAATACTTGACAGAGAATTGGAACAGTCGAAAAAGGACTGCAGACGATT
Source organism: Syntrophomonadaceae bacterium (assembly GCA_018432955.1). Classification (GTDB taxonomy): domain Bacteria; phylum Bacillota; class Syntrophomonadia; order Syntrophomonadales; family Syntrophomonadaceae; genus SV3-B162. Next base: position 11,342 of record JAHDSE010000141.1, on the reverse strand, counting down.
AGAAGACAGACTTCGGAGTTTTTCCAATAATATAATAGAAAAAAAATCCCCAGAGGAGGACAAAGACAGAACGGTTGCTGATTTAAAAAAAGAAAAAGATGAACTAAAAAGAAAACTTTGTCAGGTTCAAGAAGAAGTAGATGAGCTGATGAAGCTTATTAGGCTTCTCAATAGGGAAAAGGATAATTTGATATTGGAATTGTATGAACAGAAAGAACTAAATGTTCAATTATACAGAGAAATAGAAAATGTTCTAAAAAAGCTTAATTCTGGAACTGCGAGCTGTGGCAAAAGCGGCTCTGACATTGATTTATGTGCCAGACGTGTCTTGATTGTAGGTGGTTTGACTAAACTCAGGGGTTTTTACCGGGAGATGATTGAGAAAATGGGGGGAGAGTTCGAGTACCATGATGGTTATCTGCAGTCGGGAGCAAAAACACTGGAAGATTCGATAAAAAGATCGGACATTATTCTATGCCCGGTTGACTACAACAGTCATGGAGCCTGTCTGAGCGTAAAGAAAATATGCAAAAGATTTAATAAATCTTATCAAATACTGCCGGGATCCAGCTTGAGCAGTATATCACAGGCTCTGAGCGCAGGAGGGGAAGGTTAATATAAACTATGGGGGTATTGGCAATGGCATTGGAACGCTTGGAAAATGTGCTGGATTATTTACAAGAGCTAAATGAGAAGAAAACAGAAGCTGGGTGGAGCAACCAGGACTTGGAGGAAGCATTTTTAAAACTGGGCATAAGGTGTGACAAGGATGCCCAAAGGCTCAAAAAGATATTGAAAGGAATGAGCAAGGCTTTTTGCTGATATATCTGCTACACCAGCAGAATAAAAAGGGGGGGGGTTATATGGCTTTAATTGGGATAAAGAGGCTGGGCGAATATTTGCAAAAAAAAGGAGAATAAGCAGAGCGAAAGTATTGGCAGATTATCTGAAGAAGATGTTGAGGCTCTGTTTGCTGCTCTGGACCTGAGCCCAAAACAGGCTGAAGGCAATTATTCCCGGCTGCTTAACGAGGAAAAAGGAATCAGGGAAAGGAGGACTGGCTTTCATTCGCTGAATATAATGGAACTGAAAGAGCCGTAAAACCGAATGGGCAGCGAAAGCAAACGAAGACGGAGGTGTACAGATGGAAAACGGAAATCTTAAAAACCTTGAGCCTGGTCAAAAAGCAAAGATTGCAAAAATCAGCGGTACTAGCTCAATAAAACGGCGAATTATGGATATGGGACTGGTTCCCGGAGCAGAGATAGAGATGGAGCGTTATGCGCCTCTGGGTGATCCGGTAGAAATAAAGCTCAAAGGGTATCACCTTTCACTTAGAAAAGAAGAAGCAGAAAACATAGTAATCGAATGACAAAAGTGGGGAGGGAAGAGTCTTGAATGAAAAAATCACCATAGCCCTGGCGGGGAACCCCAATTCAGGAAAAACTACTATTTTTAATAATCTTACCGGGGCTCGCCAGCATGTAGGAAATTATCCCGGTGTTACTGTGGAAAGAAAGGAAGGAAGGCTGAAATTCAAAAATTTTGACATTGATGTTGTCGATCTTCCAGGGACCTACAGCCTGACTGCTTATTCGCCGGATGAGGTTGTAGCGCGCAAGGTTATTATTGAAGAAAAGCCTGATGTTCTAGTGAATGTTGTCGATGCTTCCAACCTGGAACGCAATCTTTATCTCACTACCCAGTTGAAAGAACTGGGGGTGCCGGTAGTAATTGCCATGAATATGGCTGATATGGCTGAAGCTCAGGGGATAAAATTCGATTATCAGCTATTATCCCAATTGTTGGGAGTGGAAATAGTTCGTACAGTGGGAACTAAAAAGCAGGGGATTGATGAATTGCTGGAAGCGGTAATCAAGGTTGCCCGAAGGAAAAGTGATTTGCCTGAAAAACAAGTCAAATACAGCAGTGAAGTGGAAGAAGAGATAAAGAAGATTGAAGCCCTGTTAAATGAAGATACATCAGTAACTCATGAAGCTGCAGCTTCGCTTGAAGGGATAATGAGCAGCAGGGATAACTGCCTTAAACGCTGGCTGGCTATAAAGCTTCTTGAAAATGACAAAGATGTGATAGGAACAGTTAAATCCCAAAGCGGAGCAAAACAAGTTCTGGAGCAATTGGCAAAGAGCCAGGAACAGCTGAAGAAAATCAGCGGGGAAGATACCGAAATGCTGATTGTGGATGGGCGTTATGCTTTTATCCGCGGAGCTTGCCAGGAGTCCACGACTTTTACCGAGGAAGATCGACTCAGCATGACTGAAAAAATAGATAAGGTTCTGATAAATAGACTACTGGGTCTGCCTATTTTCCTGGGTATCATGTGGCTTTTGTTCCAATTGACCTTTACCCTGGGCGGGCCTCCCATGGAGTGGCTCGATGCAGGTTTCGGCGCACTCGGAGAATGGGCTGCTGTCCATATGCAGGAAGGACTTGCGCAATCATTGATAGTCGACGGTATTATCGGCGGGGTTGGCGGCGTAGTTGTTTTCCTGCCCAATATTATCTTGCTCTTTATGGGGATTGCTTTTTTAGAAGGAAGCGGTTACATGGCGAGAGCAGCCTTTGTTATGGATAAGCTGATGCACAAGGTGGGACTGCATGGCAAATCTTTTATTCCTATGTTGATCGGTTTCGGTTGTACCATACAAGCTATAATGGCTACCCGTACACTGGAAAATGACAGGGACCGCTTGCTTACCATGCTTATAGCTCCTTTAATGAGTTGCGGCGCGCGTTTGCCTGTTTATACTCTTTTAATTGCAGCCTTTTTCCACGAGAGTGTGGCCGGGAATATTCTTTTCTCGATTTATCTTATCGGTATTGCCCTGGCAATTATTATGGCAAAAGTGTTCAGGAAATGGCTTCTTCCAGGTGAATCAGAACCCTTTGTAATGGAATTGCCGGCATACCGGCTGCCGACAATTAAAAGCGTTCTGATACACATGTGGGAACGTTCCTGGCTTTACCTGAAAAAAGCCGGTACTATTATCCTGGCGGCATCAATTATCATCTGGACGCTTTTTACCTTTCCGATTATTGATCCGCAGGGTAATGAATTTGAAAGTGCAAATGTGCAAATGGAACAGAGTTATGCCGGACGTATAGGAAAAGCTATTGAACCTGTGATAGCTCCTCTGGGTTTTGATTGGAAAACCGGAGTGGCTCTGGTGGCCGGTTTTGCTGCCAAAGAAGTGGTGGTAAGCACGATGGGAACCCTTTATAGTATTGAGGATGAGGATGCACTTGCCGAAGAGGAAGAAGGTAGTGTTAAAAGCTTCGCTGACCGGACCAGAGAAAAATCCGGCTATACTCCTCTGGTGGCTTATGTCTTGATGCTGTTTACTCTGATATATGTACCCTGTATGGCTACCATAGCTGTATTGAAACGAGAAACCAACGGCTGGAAATGGCCGATGTTTACAATAGGCTATACCTGTGCGCTGGCCTGGGTAGTATGTTTTATAGTGTACAGGGGAGGTTTGTTGCTGGGTATTGGAGTATAATACCAGTTATGGGAATACTCTTACTTGAATGCAGGAAGAGTGAAAAAGGCAAGGGGCTATTAGAGCAATTCTGCGCTGTGTCCCCTTTGTCTGTTCCAATTATTGACAGGAGTCGTCTCGCAGTAGATTTTTAGTTTCCTGGCATCTAAATCACCTATATCCAATACTTGAAGCAAAATGCCAGGTCTGTTATAATCCCAGGATTTCCCGAGCATTTTGAAGGATTTCATCTGGGTTGAATGGTTTGGTATAATAGAGATCGGCACCGAATTCCATCCCTTTGCGTCTGTCATATTCTTCTCCCCTGGAGGTAAGCATTATTATAAATACATCTCTTATGCAATGAACTTTCTTTACCGCATTACATATTTCCAGACCGTTTAATCTGGGCATAACCAGATCCAGAAAAACCAGCTCAGGCTTTTGCTCGTAGATTATTTTCAATGCCTTTTCTCCATCATCTGCGAATAATAATTCCACTCCCTCATCCTCCAGCTCCTCCAGTGCACGCTCCAGGAGAATTTGAAAGAGTATTTCATCATCAGCGATCAAAATTTTTGGCATGGAACTTACCTCCATAGTTTTACTATACCTGTTTCACAGCCGTGCAAAAAGGCATTAACTATAAGCGGATCAAACTGAGTGCCTGCATTTATTCTTAATTCATCAAGGGCAAGCTCAAGGGGTAATGCATCCTTGTAAGAACGATTAGTAGTCATGGCATCAAAGCTGTCGGCCACAGCTACTATACGAGCCGTCAGGTCTATTTCTTTACCGGCAAGATTCTCTGGATAACCGAGGCCATCGTAACGTTCATGATGAAATTTAACCCCAGGGATAATATCGTGCAGTTGTTTAATATGCTTGAGAATCTCTTCGCCGTATATGGGATGCATTTTTATTTCCTGAAATTCTTCTTCGGTCAGCTCGCCCGACTTCAAGAGAATACTGTCGCTAACCCCGATTTTACCAATGTCATGCAGGATCGCTGCCATTCGCACCCGTTCAATAGCATCCTGGGGAAGTTGGAGTACCTGGGCAATAGCTACACTGTAAGCCATCACTCTTCGTGTATGTCCCCCTGTATAAGGGTCCCTTTTTTCAATGGTTTCAGCCAAAGTATATATAGTAGTGACAAAAGTCTCCTTTAAATCATCATATAATTTGGCAGTCTGGATAGTAGTTGCAACGTAAAAAGAAAGGGCATTAAGGATTTTTAAATCCTGGGCTGTATAATTCAATTTGGCGGTACTGCTGATGCCAATAACACCAATATTTTGATTTTTGGTTTTTAATGGTGCACATATCATGGACACAATATTGAGGCTTTTGCCGGAAAATCTATGATCTGCACCTAAGTCGTTAATGAGTTCTGCTTTACCATTGTGCAGGACATTTTCAGCTATTTCTTTCTTGGGGCCAAAAGGCTCTTCAGTATTTGAGCCGCCAAGGCTTATGTTTTCAAAACGTTTGTCGTCTTCATTATAGAAAAGAATAAAATAATCCTCGCCCGGGATTAAACGCCTGGCTTCATTGAGGGTAAGTATAGCTATTTCATATTTGTTGAGATTACCGGCAAGTTTTTCACCGATTTCATAAAAGACGTTAATCTCTTTGTACTTTTCCAGGGTTTCTTCAGCGAGTACCTTCTTTTCCAATTCTTTATTAGCCAGATAGGAAAGGAATTGAGCAACTGTTTTTGCTTGGGGTGCTGGTCCCCAAACCCATCCAATAACTTCCTTCCCCAATTCCACTGAGTACTTCTCGCCTGGCTCTATATCCTCATTACCTGTTAAACTTATTCCATCAATACCATAAATATTTATATTGATTTTCATCGCGGCAAGAAGCTCATCGAGCAAACCGCTTACTTCCTTTTTGTTTAGTAAGTGCTTTAAACTGATCTGTATCATGATATATGATTCTCCTGAAATTTTACTGCGAAAAAGAAATATAATAGAAATTAGCTGAGAAACAAAATATTTTGTCATCATTCATCTAATTGTTATTATTAGACAAAAAGGGAACAAATCCTTTTAATTAGCTATCGATTAAAGGTTTTTAGCAAAAGATATGGGGGTCCCGGAAGAAGGGCAAGCAGCATTGCGCCAATAACTACGGCAGTATTGTTAGCCAGTAAGCTATAGGCGGCAATAACTGTCGAAAAATATATACCATAAAATAAAAAGACGATTGAATTCGGCATTAGAGCAGGTGATACTTATCCTGCACGTTCCAGGTGTTCTATACGTTCATCCAAGTCAGGGTGGGTTGAAAGTAACTGACGCAGTCCCTGGCGTTTCTCTCCACTGATCTTGAAGCTTGCCAGTGCTTCCTGCGAAGTATCTACAGAGTTAACCGTTGCTTTAAGTGATTTAAGGGCCTTTATCATCTTGTGTTTGCCGGCTAAGGCTGCTCCGCCACTATCTGCGGCAAACTCCCGGTGTCGTGAATAGGCCATTACAGCAATACTGCCCAGGATGGAAAGCAAAATCTGAAACACAATGATAGATAAAAAATGCACAATTCCACGCATTTCTTCTTTTACGAACATCGAAGCAAAGTAGGCAATGATGCGGGATAAAAATACCACAAAGGTATTTATTATACCTTGTAAAAGAGTCATGGTTACCATATCTCCATTGGCTACATGGGCAATTTCATGGGCGAGTACTCCTTCGAGCGAGTCTCTATCCATTCTATCAAGCAGTCCCTGTGATACAGCTACCAGAGAATTATTGCGGGATGGGCCGGTGGCAAAAGCATTGACCTCTGATGAAGGATATATTCCCACCTCAGGCATCTTGGACAAACCTGCCTGTCTGGCGAGATTGTGAATGCTGCTTACCAGCTGATGTTCCTGTGAATTGAGATGGCTGTCGGGATTTAAAATCCTTACGTTCATCATCTTTTTTGCCATCCATTTTGACAAAAGCAGGGATATAAGTGAACCACTGAAACCGACAACAGCAGCAAAAATCAGCAGACTATAATAATCAAGACCACTGGAAGTAATATAGTGATTGACTCCTAATACAGATGTCACAATAACGATGGTGGTTAGTACCAAAAGATTGACCAATAAAAACAGCCCAATTCTCTTCATGCTCAGCCTCCTTTAAATATTATGCGTTAGCTTACCATAAAAATATGGCTGAGGAAAGGCTTATCTATACAAAAGAAGAAAAAATGCAGCCAGAAATATGCAATTGGGTAGATGGGTAATTGCTTCCCGGTGTTTTCTCGTGTTATACTAAGGCGAAAAATTAGGTTAACCATAAATGACAAGGCGGAGATGATGATATAATTGGATTTATCCAATGTAGTTTTAGTCAGTGAATATATTAAAAGCTACGGTTCCTTTGCCCTATTATTGCTATTTGCCCTGATTGTTGTTCAATGCCACATACCTGTGATGCCTTTTGGAGTAGTAGCTTCTGTTTGCGGTTTTATTTATGGGTTTAAAGCTGGCATTGCTGTTTCCTGGATCAGTGTGGTTATGGGATCTATAATTGCTTTTTACTTTTACCGCTTTTTAAAAATAGATAATCTGGCTAAGAAAATACTTGAAAACCGCAGGCATGTACCAGAGGAGCTAATCTTTGGATTCATTGTTGTTGCTCATAATATACCGATAATACCAATAGCTGTTCCAAACATACTTGCTTCTTTAAGCAGAATATCTGCTTCCAGGTTTATAATAGCTACGGCATTGGGCCTTTTAATACCATCAATCAGTTTTGTTGCTTTTGGTTCGGGAATTGAATCCCTGCTGCTCAGCCCCAACTATTTGACACTATTATTCATAGTAATTTTCTTAGTGGTCTTTTATTTGCTTAAGAAATATTCCCATAAGATTTTGGAATTGATACACAGTGAAAAATAAAAAAGGCATAAATGGTTTCCCTTTTATACCAGTGATTTTATCCTATCCAGCATCAGCATTAACCGTTCTTCAGAAAATCAAGCAGGATGGGGATAGCAATAAAGAAATACTTCTACGGTGACAGGGCTCTGGCCAGGTTTTCATCATAACCTGCAAGATAGTAATCAGCTGAGGCATCTACTCCGACAGTTGAACGTACGATAAGCTTTATACGATCGTCCACCTGTTCTTGCAAGGCATTTTCCAGGTCTGCCACCTGCTCTGGCTCTATGATATAAGGAGCTCTTATTTGCAGCAGTACCAGCAGATAATCATACTTTTCTCCGTAGTAGAATTCCAAGAGCCTGGCTGCAGGTTCCTGCTCCTGTAGCAGGTTTATAATACTTGTCTCCAGCTTTTCATGGAATTCAAATGCAGAGCCACTAAGAGATTCCTGGAGCTCTTCATCTTCATTGAATAAATATCTCTGGGTATTTGCATCACGGGTTAAGAGAGACCGTACTACCAGATGTACGGGAGTATCCAGTACCTGGTTCAGGCTTTTTTCCAGTTCCGAAACCTGCAGGGGATTTATAGGTGTAGGAGTATGGACTATGGCAGTGATATCCCGTTGACCATTCTCCAATATATTGTAGATGTCAGCCAGGCTTGTTCCTGGAAGCTTGCTAATTTCCTCATTAAGTGTCCTGGAGATCTGCCCCAGAACTTCGTTTTCCTGAATCTGGCGGGCCTGGTGAACAAGTTCTTCTTCGGTGATAAAGACCTGCCCCTTGCTGTCCGCATCCCGCGAAAGCAAAGAGCGTATTATTAGTCTGCTGTCAGGATCTACTTCTTCCTGTAAAACCTTCTCAATATCTGCTACTCGTTGGGCCTTAAACTCCTGGGGGGTGAGCACCACGGCCATGACTTGCAGGCTTTCGCCCTGTTTTTCATAGCGAATTTCAGATAAGCGTGCCCCTATTGTTGATTGAATTTCTCCAGAGAGGATGGTTCTAAGTTCTTCGACCAGGATCTGTTCATGAATGATCTGTATCAGAGTGTGGGTCATGAAAACCGCTACTGCGGTCAATACCAGCAGACTAATACCAAAACGTCTGAGAAAAGCAATGAGGAGGACTCCTTTTTCCTTAGTTATTCTTACCATTCCAGACAGGGCAAAAACAACAGCAGATGCCAGTTCAATTGCTACCAGATTGGCCAGGAAAAGCAGAAAAGCACCAAGTGCATACTCCCAATTATGGGCGGCAATACAAAGACCGCAGGTGGCCAGGGGAGGTACCAGGGCAGTAGAGATAGCTACTCCAGGAAGAGCCGGACTCAGCTTATTGTTTACCATGGAATAAGCGCCTGCAAATCCGGAAGCCAGAGCGATAATTAAATCATAAATTGTTGGTTGAGTTCGCGCCATAATTTCTGAGGCAAAATGGGGGTGCAAAGGTACAAGTCCTATTAGTGCAGCCAGGCTGACACATATGATTACTCCCAGGGTTTCAGCTAGGACCGATTCTCTCAGGAGGCGGTTATTACCACTGCTCAGTCCCAGTGCTATACCAAAAATTGGTCCCATAAGAGGGGCAACCAGCATAGCACCGATTACTACGGCAGTACTGTTAGCCAGTAAGCCGTAAGTGGCAATAACTGTCGAAACACATACCATAAAATAAAATGACGGAGATGGGTTGGAAAGCTGGCGAATCTTTTCGCCGGTTTCCATACGTTCTTCACGGCTCATCCGCCTTAATTTATAAGAAGTCAATTTTTTAATAAAACCCTGAATCATAACATGCTAATTCTTCCTTTACTATTATGGGGAAAAAAGATCCTTCTTAAATATTCGATATTTCTATTGTTTTCCCTTTAATACTTTAATTAAGCAGAGGAAAGTGCTTAGCGGTGTTAATTCATTACTGGAGGGGCCTTTTCACCCAGCTTCAAGGTTTTCAGCTTGCATTAATTCATGATATACTAAAAAATAAGATAAACTCATAATATTTTTCAGGCTTCAATTATTAAACAATGTTTAGGTGGGTTTGGCCTGGACAGCAAGAATGATTTAATGGTGGAAACTGAAGAACTACAGTTCTTAAGAGAATGTAATAAAAATAATTTCAGAATACATCGTCGTATTATTTAACAGGATAGACCTGAGTTTCTTGAACAACGAGTTTGATGTTGAGTGGGTGCTTTGCTCGTATATAGGTTCTGAAACCGGGAGGTAATGAATTTGGAAACAAGGTTGAAGAATAAAATCATAGCTCATGCCCAGCAGGATTTTAGTGAAGAGGATTCAAAGACAGTACAGTCGGTTGAACGTGCATTGAGCTTGATAGAAATACTGGCTGATACCCGGGAAGCAATGCAGCTTGGGGAGCTGGTTGCTAAAGCCAATTTGAAGTCCAGCACGGTGCACCGGTTACTCAGCACCTTGATACACCGGGGTTTTGTTGAACAGGATGAGCGAAGTCGCTATCGTTTGTCAATGAAGTTATACCATATTGGTAATGCGGTAAGTTCAGCTACCAGTTTACGTGAGATTGCTCTGCCTCTAATGCAGGAATTGCTTGAACGCTTTAACGAGACCGTTAATTTAGCGGTTTTGGACTGCAATGAGGTGGTATATCTTGAACAACTGGAATCGAGTAATCTTGTAGTAGTAAGGATGTTTGCCCGTGTAGGCAATCGGGGGCCGGCTCACTGTACTGGCTCGGGCAAGGTCTTGTTGGCAGGGCTGGATAAGGAAGATTTAAGGAGATATCTTGAAGAGGTGGAATTACAGAGGTTCACCAGTGACACCATTACTGATCCGCTTATCTTGCTCGGTGAACTACAGAAAGTTCGTGCAGATGGTTATGCGCTAGATTTGGGCGAAAGGGATGAGGGGGTACGCTGTGTGGCAGCACCTATCAAGAACCATAGGGGCAAGGTGGTAGCAGCCTTAAGTGTATCGGGTCCCAGTATGAGAATGACTTCATCATATATCAGCAATGAATTGTGTCCCATGGTCAAAGAAGTAGCTGGCAGAATCTCGCGAAGGATAGGCTATCTGGACTGAGAAACAACTTCAGCCGCAAAGGAGCGGTGGTTCAGGCCGAATTAAATAAGAATATGGTGAAAGGACAATGGCGTCCGTTGGTATGTTTAAACAATATACCTGCGGACGTTTTTTTTGGGACTTTTGCAAAAAGTAGAAACAGTTTTGAAACATCAGACTTCAGTATCATTCAATAATCCAAGAAGTCATTCTAAAGCGCTGGCGAAGCCACCTTAATCGTGAGCAAAGCGAACATCAGTAGTGCCCGGAGGGTGATTCTTACGATACTTCGGCTTTGCCTCAGGGTGACAGTACAAAATACCTGCCTGATGATACGGAAAACAAAATCGTCACATATAGCATAAGTTCCGCAAGAAAGATAGATGGATTGCTCTCGTTTTTTGTTTTGAGGGAGGGAATAATGATGGTGGAATATAATTATGCATCTACTGGAATTCCAGGTTTGGACCGGGTTTTGGATAATCTGCGGTCAGGTGATAATGTGGTCTGGCAGGTCAGGAATACCGAAGATTATCAGTATTTTGTAAATGCTTTTGTTAATCAGGCTTTAATAGAAAAAAGGAAAGTTGTTTATTTGCGATTTGCTCATCATTCTCCAGTGCTGGATGGAATGATGGTCAAGACCTATCGGTTGAACCCCAAAATTGGTTTTGAGGCTTTTTCCATGCGTATATACGAAATCATCGAACATGAAGGAGCAAACAGTTTTTTTGTTTTCGATTCTTTATCGGATTTATTGTATGCATGGGCTACTGACTTAATGATAGGCAACTTCTTTCGAATCATATGTCCCTATATCTACAAATTAGGGGCTATTGGCTATTTTGCCATAATCAGTAACCGCAATTCCTATCATACTATGGAGCGTATTCGCAATACC
>JAHDSE010000092.1 GCA_018432955.1 Syntrophomonadaceae bacterium | reverse complement strand
GAGAAAACGAAGAACATACCAATATGTACCCCGAATTTGAAAAAATTGCCCGCGAAGAGGGTTTTGATGAAATCGCCGATATCTTTCACGAAATAGCCGAAGTTGAAGAAGAACACGAAAAACGCTTCCGTAAACTGCTGGCAAATATCAAAGCCAATACGGTATTCAAAAAGGATAAGGCAGTTAAGTGGAAGTGCAGAAATTGCGGCTACATTCATGAAGGTACTGAGGCTCCTGAAGAATGCCCGGCCTGTGCTCATCCTCAGAGCTATTATGAAGTCCTGGCAGAGAATTATTAAAACCATGTGGATTACCAGGGGCCGTATACGGCCCTTTTCTTTATTATAAATCAGGTTAAGCTTGTTAAATAGCTTAAACGCTGCACTTGAGGCGTACGCAGGGTACGTCGATTGCAACGTTTAATTGATGATGCAGATATTCACCTTTTTTGACGCTGTGACAGCTATTTTTAAAAAGCCAGTAATGCTTCGCGCATTATTTTGGCTCCCAGAATTGAAGTATTGTCACCGATCTCCAGAGGCGGTGATATTTCCACCAGGTCGAAACCCACTATTTTAAGTTCAGCCAGACTATGCAGGACCTGTAATAGTTCCCGCGATGTAATCCCACCTGCTTCAGGTGTACCAGTTCCTCCTGCGAAGGCAGGATCAAGCACATCAATATCCAGGCTGAGATAAACAGGCCTTTGCCCAATTTTGTCTTTGACTTCATCCACAGCTGATATGACTCTGTCCAGGTACATACAGGTATTTTGGGAAGCATAATCCATTTCTTCACGGGTAGCTGAACGTATACCGAGCTGCAATAGGTTCTTCCCTCCAATTTCTTCCGCTATACGCCGCATGACTGTGGCATGAGAAAGCTTTTCCCCCAGGTAATCATCTCTTAAATCCGCATGAGCATCCATTTGTATTACCATAAGGTCAGGATAGACCGCCCGATAGGCTTTAACCAATGCCAGGGAAAGCAGGTGTTCCCCACCTATGCAAAAGACTCTCTTTCCCTGAGATAGAAAATACCTGCAGACAGCCTGTATTCGCCGCATACTCTCCGCTATGTTCCCATACGGAATTATGATATCTCCAGCATCATAATAATCTATTTCATCCAGTGATCTTTGCTGATAAATACTATATTCTTCAAGCCCTTCGGACACTTCCCGAACTCTGAAAGGGGCCATCCGCGTACCAGGTCTGAAGCTGGTGGTGGAATCCATGGGTACACCGAGAATCACTTTTTGGCAAGCAGCAAATTCGCGGGCCCCCCCCATAAATATTGCCTTTTGTTCAAGTAGCTCTGAGATGCTGCTGTTCATTTCTATTTATTCATCTCCATTATCTTTTTGGTGAAAGCCGGCAGCTTAAAAGCAGCCTGATGTATTTCCGGGCTGTAATACCTGCATTCCATATTTCCCTTAAAGCTTATTTTTTCCGGATCATAGTTCTTCGAACCTACTGTAAAACTCCATAAACCGCTGGGATAAGTCGGGATACTGGCCAGATAGAGTTTGGCAATAGGAAATATTTCTTTTATACCGCCATAGGCCATTTTAATTACCTCTTCATTAAAAAATGGTGATTCACTCTGGGCTACCAGCATACCGTCATCTTTCAGGGCTTCAAAGACATCCTGATAAAACCCTTTTGAAAAAAGCTCTACAGCCGGTCCTACGGGTTCAGTAGAATCCACGATAACCAGGTCGAAACTGTTTTTATTATCCCTGACATATTCAATACCATCAGCAATCAGCAGTTCTGATTTAGCCTCATCAAAAGAAGCAGCAAGCATAGGAAAGAAGTCCCGTGAAGCCTGTACGACCCGTTCATCAATTTCCACCAGGGTTCCTTTTTCCACCAGGGGATGTCTTACAACTTCTCTCAGAGTTCCTCCATCCCCTCCGCCGATAATCAGTACATTCCCAGGATGAGGGTGGGAATTCAAGGCTATCAGGCTTATCATTTCATGATAAATATATTCATCCAGCTCTGTTGTCTGCACCATTCCATCGAGCAGCAGCATTTTACCAAATTGTTCTGTCCTGACAACTGACAGATGTTGAAATGGAGTATCTTCTACTCTGAGTGTTTCGCTAACCTTGCAGCTAAACCCCAGAGACGGGGTCTGGTATTCAGTAACCCACAGTTCCAATATATTTCCCCCTTTAATAATTAGTAATTAGTAATTAGCAATTAATAATTAGCAATTAATAATTAGCAATTTTGGTGGAAAAACTTTCGTTTTCCTTTTTATTATTTTAGCCCTGCGGGCTTTTTGTGAGCTTCGCTCGCACCTTACACCTTACACCTTACACCTTACGTCTCACGTCTCACGTCTCACGTCTCACGTCCAGCTTCCAGCGTCCTAATACCACAATGGTACTGCAGCAAAAGCACAGCCTATATTTTTAACCACATGTTCAGTTGAAGCAACCATAACATCATCCAACTGCAATTTCCTGATCCTGAAAGCCTCTTCAACCATTTTTCTAACCTGGGCTTCAGCATCTTCTTTGCCACATTTACCCTCAAATTCCATAATAACACCGAAACTGTCATTTTTTATGCCTACAGCTACAGCAGCAGATATTGTTTCTCCAGGATCAGCACAGGTAATGGCACCATAAGCAATGGGCAATAGAGAACCTGGAGGAATAATGAGTTCAGGTTCATGGATACAGCCTGGAGGTAAAATACTGCTAACTCTCAACAAATTAGTATTTCCAACCCTCGCTTTCAACAAAGCGCCATCGAAAGCTGTAAGTTCACTTTCTCCCTCAGAAGATGCAGCAGTAAGAAAGAATTTTTTTGGCAGTGGTAACATTTAACGAACACCTCCAGATATATATATTTATTAGGGCAATAGATACATTATATACAAAGCTTTAACAAAATTAAATAGACTTCTGTCTTGTGAAAATTATATTTTTTTGGATGAGAGACAGCCCACCTCCATACAATATACTGTATACTTGCCAACAATTCGCTAGGCTTAAGGCTAATTCATTGACACTTGCCAGGGCCCATAATATAATTCAATGTGAAATTGCTTTTGGAATATTGTTTCATTGTATGGAATCGCTACATAACTCAAAGGCAAATTAATAAATCCTAATGAGGGGATGGTATAGTATTATGTCATATGTTCAAGACATCTATGAACAAGTCGTAAAAAGGAATCAGCATGAACCTGAATTTCTCCAGGCAGTAAATGAGGTCCTGCAATCACTGGAACCTGCTCTGGAACAGCATCCGGAATATCAGAAGGCAGGTATTCTGGAAAGAATTGTAGAACCGGAAAGGCAGATCATTTTCCGGGTACCATGGGTAAATGATGATGGTGATGTCGAGGTTAATCGGGGCATGCGCATTCAGTTTAACAGTGCCATAGGACCTTACAAAGGCGGACTGCGTTTTCACCCTTCCGTAAATCTGGGGATTATAAAGTTCCTGGGATTTGAACAGATTTTTAAAAATGCCCTTACAGGCCTTCCGATGGGGGGAGGCAAAGGCGGCAGTGATTTTGATCCCCGGGGTAAATCTGATGCAGAAGTGATGAGATTCTGTCAGAGCTTTATGACTGAACTTTATCGCCATATTGGTGCTGATACCGACGTACCAGCTGGTGACATTGGGGTCGGGGGACGTGAAATAGGTTTTTTGTTCGGTCAGTATAAGCGTTTGAAAAACCTCTATGAAGGTGTCCTTACCGGGAAAGGTTTGACCTGGGGAGGGAGCCTGGGCAGACCTGAAGCTACCGGTTACGGTACTATTTATTTTGTAGAAGAAATGCTGAAATCACGGGGTGAATCCCTGCAGGGAAAAACCATTACTATATCCGGTTATGGTAATGTTGGCACCTATCTTATTGAGAAAGCAAATCAACTGGGAGCAAAAGTTGTGACCATAGGTGATGAATACGGGTATGTGCATGATCCAGATGGCATTAAGGGAGAGAAACTGGAATTTTTGATGGATTTATGGTGTATATATCGTCGTGCTGCCAAGGATTATGCTGATGAATTTGGACTGGAGTGGGTTCCCGATAAGAGTCCCTGGGAAGTACCATGTGATATTGCTGTTCCTACAGCCACACAAAATGAAGTATGTTCAGAAGACGCCAGACTCCTGGTAGCCAATGGCTGTACCTGTGTTGCCGAAGCTGCCAATATGCCCTGTATGGCAGATGCAGTTGACACTTTCATCGAAAACAATATTCTCTTTGGCCCGAGTAAGGCTGTTAATGCGGGAGGGGTTGCCGTTTCAGGCCTGGAAATGTCCCAGAACAGTATGCGATATTCATGGACCTTCGATGAAGTAGATGCCAAGCTCAAAATTATTATGGCTAATATATACAAAAGTGCCAGTACCGCAGCAAAAGAATACGGCCGTGAAAACAACCTGGTTGTCGGTGCTAATATAGCAGGCTTCCTTAAGGTGGCTGATGCCATGATGGCCCAGGGAGTTGTCTGATTTCCATACCAGGCCACTTCTGGCCGCTTTTTCAGCAAGAATTAAAAAGCAAGAAATGGAACCTGCGAAAGGTTCCATTCCTTTTTTTATGCATAGTCTTTCTTGTCCAGATCTTTGGTCATAGTTATCCGATGTCAGGAGAAGTAGCTCCTCCGCCGGGTGGCTGCTGGTTTCCCAATTTTTTCAGATAATCAAGAAAAGTGTTTACCGACCTGCGACGCGACTTTTGCCGGGGATATATTATGTAAAAAAACCTTTTGGCTTCTACTCCGCTTATTTTTACAGTCTTAATTCTCCGAGCAGGCTCGATTTTCTTTGCAGCCCATAAAGATACAATGGAAATTCCCATTCCTGATTCCACTGATGCCAAAACCGCCTCAGTGCTTCCTGCCTCCATGTATATGTTGAGCTCTTCTTTTTTTATACCGCTGAGTGCCAGGATCTCTTCAGCCGCTTTTCTGGTACCTGAACCCTTCTCACGGAAAATCCACCTTTCGTGAAGAAGTTCCTCTATTTTTAGTTCATTCATTCTGGCCAGTCTATGGTTTTCCGGCAATGCCAGCAACAACTCATCTTCCAACCATTGAAATCCTTCCACTTTGCGATTATTTATCCAGGCTCCGACTATGCCAAGATCCAATTCCCTTTCAGCTACCCGGCTGAAAATAATTTCCGTATCAGCAATATCCATGCTTAATCTTATGTTAGGGTTTCTATCCTTAAATTTTTTGAGGGCTAATGGTAAAATATATTGTCCGGGTATGGTACTGGCGCCAATATAAAGGCTGCCTCTGCGACTTTCTGATACTTCTTCCATAGCCTTTTCAGTCTTTTCCAGGGTTCTGATTATTTCCCGCCCCCAATGATAAAGCGTCTCCCCCGCTTCAGTGGTTTTCAATCTCCTGCCTGATCTTTCGAGCAACAAAACTCCGTAAATATCCTCCAAGGCCTGGATCTGTTTGGTTACTGCCGGCTGCGACAAGCCAAACTCATCCGCTGTCTTTGAAAAATTCTGGGTTTCAACTACCTTGATATAGGTTTTAAAGAGGTTTAAATTCATATTATTCACCAACCTGTTAGATTTTGCTGTCCTGGTAAAAACAAGCAACGAGCAGCACGTTTTAGCTTGTCAGTTGAGGAAACTATCCAGTATGGTATCAATTGCTTCCTTCTCTGTTAAACCCAAAGACATTAACTTTATCAATTGCTCTCCAGCAATTTTGCCAATGGCGGCTTCATGGGTCAACACAGCATCTGCATTTTCCGCCACCAGTTCTGGAGTCGACTTAATCCGAGCATTCCCCATTATGATGGAATCACACTCAACATGACCTATGCATTCTGTTTTACCCAGAAGTGAAGCCTTGAATATTTGTACGGAATCATCTTTGGCCACAGACCTGGAAAGAATCTGTCCGCTGCCTCCTTTGCCCTCAATAGAGATCTCAATCGCAGATTCCGCCTTCTGATTTCCATGAGTTAAAAGACGTTCGATAATTTTCAGACTGGCCTGCTCATGAATATGGGCAACTGTAGAGCGAACAGTATCATCAACACCTTTTATCTGCACCATCTCCATCTCGGCACTGGCTTCACTTTCTATATTAATCAGGGTAGAAGGGGTGAAGATTCTTTTTCCTGCGCCCTCTCCCTGTCCATAATGCTTCTCGACATATTTTATTCGGGCCCCTTTTTTTACCGTTATTTCGTGAATACCCTCATGACTTGAATCACCATGGCTGTCATTATGAATACCACAGCCAGCAATTATTGTAACATCAGCATTTTCACCAATAATAAAAGAATTATAAACCCTGTCTTTGTAACCTGCCTGGGTTAGTATTACCGGCACATGAACAATTTCATCTTTTGTACCTGCTTTAACAATTACTGTCAATCCGGGTTTATCCGTTTTGGATTTCACTTCTATATTCGGAGAAGATTTTTGAACAATCGCCTGCCCGTCACGCCTGATGTTAATTGCTCCCTGTTTGGGAATGCCTTTTAGATCGCTGATAGTATCCAGCAACTGCATGTCCAGGTCCTTAAAGTTCATAAACCACTTCTCCCCTGCATTGTTCTTTCATTTTGCATTCCATATCATCACGGATTAATGGCCATATTTCCTCAGCATTCCCAATGGCCTTTACTGAACCTTCATCAATTAGTATTATCTCATCACAGATATGCAGCATATTTTCGTTGTGAGTTATTACTATCCCAATTGAATCAGGATTACTCAAATATTTCTCAGCGATTATCCCTATTAGCTTTTGAATAGTCCATAAATCAACTCCTGCTTCAGGCTCATCAAAAATAGTAATAAGGGCATCTCTGGCTAATACCTGGGCTACTTCAACCCGTTTGATCTCCCCGCCGCTGAGTCCGGGGCCCACATCCCTGTCCAGGTAATCCTCAGGACAGAGTCCGACATTTCTTAAAGTGCTCCTGAGAATCAGATTGTCAATATCAGGGTTGGCTATTCTGACCAGATTTCCTACGGTCAGGCCCTTGAAACGCGGCGGATGTTGAAAGGCATATACTATACCCCTCCGGGCTCTTTCGGTGATATTTAATCCGCTGATTTCTTCGCCATTGAGAAAAATATGTCCGCTAACATGTTGATAAATGCCCATTATTATTTTGGCAATAGATGTCTTGCCTCCCCCATTAGGGCCAGTAATAGCATATAATTTACCAGGAACAAATTCCAGATTGATCCCCCGTAGTATTTCCCGATTTTCTCCATTATTACCGTTGACTGTCATTGAAATATTTTCCAGTTTAAGCATTTTGCTTTCCTCCATATGTCCCGCAACTGTTATAATCAACTTGTATAGTTTATCATAACCCGTGGTTATGAGTCCAGCTTTTCAGCGTTCTTTAAATCCTGGCTAAGGGAAATAAAAGAATCCAGCATCCTGTCAACATGCGCAGGATAATAGTTTTCCATCTTCCCCTGATCCGCACATAAAGCCAGTTCACTGTCCCACGGTAAACCGCCCAGGTAAGGTACCTGCTTCTCCGAGCACCACTGTTCTACCCCCATGCCGGTAAAAAGTGCAAATTCTTTCTGACAATGGGGACAAATGCCTGCTTTAAGATTTTCTACTATTCCCACTATTGGTATTTGATTACTTACCAGCATATTATATGCCTTGCGCACAATGGTAAATGCCATATCCTGTGGAGTAGTTACCACTATGGCCCCGGAAAGAGAGATATTCTGCAAAACGCTTATAGCTATATCCCCGGTTCCGGGAGGCATGTCCAGTATCAGGAAATCAAGCTTTCCCCAGTCAACCTGGCTGTAAAATTCGCCTACAGCAGAACCTATTCGTGGCCCCCTCCATATTACCGGGTCAGTCTCATCAGCTATAAAAAGGTTTAACGACATAATCTTTAAACCCATCTTGCTGCGCGCCGGCATAATGCCGTAGTTATTCTTGGCCATTTTCCCTCCACCGAGGCCAAACATCTTAGGGATACTGGGACCAGTGATATCGGCATCCAGAACACCTACCCGGTAGCCACGCATTATCAAACCTGAAGCCAGTAAACCGCTGACCGTTGATTTGCCGACTCCGCCCTTGCCACTTATAACAGCAATAATCCTTTTTATTTCGTTTCTGCTGCCAATTAAAGCATCACTGTCTGTCTTATCTCCAGCAGCCTGTATTCCCGTATTATCGTCTTTTTCCTGGCCTTCTGCTTTAATTTTCTTTCTCTTGAAAAAATTAAACAAAGAGTTCATCCTCTCCTGTTGCTATTCCATTTCAACTTCAACCGAAGCTGCTATTTTTCTCCCCAGAGCAATTCTGGCATTGCCTATTTCCAAGAGCAGAGGCCCCTGAAAAGGATGTCTGGATAATAGCTTAACCATAACTCCGGGTACTATTCCTATTTCAAACAGGCGTCTTTCCGCCGTAGAACCCTTGAGAATGCGGGCTACTTTCCCCCTTTGTCCAACTTGCATATCCTTGATAGTCATTATAATTTTTCCTCCTTATCAGGGCAAAATAATGTTTAATATGATACCAACACAAAAAGATGTAGCAAAGCCCATCGCCAATATTTTAATCAGGCCTTTCATGCCGATTTCCCTTACAGTCATTACCATTACCGGCAAACATGGCAGCGATAAAGCTATCATACTTATAGCAATAGTTGCTTCTCTGGGTGAAAGGCTCAGGTTTAATAAAACCAGCG
>JAHDSE010000123.1 GCA_018432955.1 Syntrophomonadaceae bacterium | reverse complement strand
TTCAGCCTACCGGCACTTCCTGCGGTCGGAGTAGTATGATCCCGGGAATTATTTATTTTCTGATTTTTTTTATTTTAACGGCAAAATGGCAGTGGGTTTAACTCTCCCACAGCCCTGTGGGCGCCGTGTAGGCCTTCAGCCTACCGGCACTTCCTGCGGTCGGAGTAGTGGGGATTGCAGATTTTACTTTGCAGCCATAATAAATGAATATTACCAGGATTTATTTAACTTTTGCTGCCAAATATGGGTAAAGAGTAATTATGAAAAATATCTTACGGTAATATTTGTACCCGCGTTCCAATAGGAACCATGTCATATAATTCCGCTATTGATTTATTATACATTCTTATACAACCTCCAGAGGCATGCGTGCCAATAGTGGACTCATCATTGGTACCGTGTATGCCATATTTATGTCCAATGGGGGAACGAGTATCCGGACCTCCATTTTTTTTATTTCCTCTCTTGTCGGCAGAATATGGAACTGCAAGCCCCATCCACCGACTGCCCATAGGGGCATCGGGTGCTTTCCCTTTGGGATAGGGGATTTTATTGGCTATATGAAAAGAACCTTCCGGGGTATACCAGGATTCTTTTCCCGTAGATACTTTATATTTTTTTATAAATGTCCCCTTTTGATAGTAATAAAGTTGATTGGAACTTTTTTTTATAACTATATAATGATTGTTATTATTATCGATGAGCGGATAGTCTTCCCGCAGTTTAAGCTCAGGTTCCAGTTCAAAAATATATCCTTTACTCTTACCGTTTAAGATAACTCCCAGTAAAATCACTTTATCAAGTTGGGGAGCATCCCCGGCATTCTGCTGCTTAATTTCACCTATAAATTTTAGATTATTTTCTGGAATCTTTATGGAATATTCAGATCCTTCTTTATCATTGAACAGTATTAACTGATTATTGTTCTCGTATAGTTCAATATGCGCATTGCTATAGACTAAGGATTGGGAACTCCTTTTGTTTTCGTGTTGAGGCAAAGGTTTCTGTAACGGGGGGAAATAATTAATAAGAAGAAAAGATGATAGGATAATAAAGAGAATTAGTATTAATCCTGCACGACGAAACATTTCGTATTAGCTCCTTAAAATACAATCTATATTAATAGTATGTCCGACAGGATAATATCTTTTCAGGGAGTATAAGGAAAGGGAGATATATTTATATCATTTGTCATCTTTACACTGCTTTTATAATTTTCTGCATAAATATGTTGATATAAGTCCATTTGTATTAAATTTTTCAATATTGAGGCCACTTTTCTTCAATAAACCTTCCATAATCCAGTCCAGGGTCGAGTATTCATTTTTAACATGTTCAAGCATTTCACTGCTGATTTCACCATCACTTGGAATGCTGGTAAACCAATTGCAAAAATAATTGTCATAATCATTTATATCTGAAGAAAAGACTACATCTCTAAGGAAAAAATAAGCTCCGGGTTTTAATATGCTATAGACTCGATTTAAGGCTATTGATTTCCAAAAGTCAGGCAGGTGGTGCAGTGCCAATTGGCTGACTACGAGATCAAAAGGCTCGCCATTATGCTGATAGCTCAAAAAACCTGCATTTAGCAGCTTAATATTATCAAGGCCTGATTTATTTATTTTATCCTGTGTATAATCGAGCATTACTGTCGAAACATCCAGACCATATACCAGTCTGCAGTGCGAAGCGGCTTTTAGCAGGAATTCCCCGGTACCACAGCCGAATTCCAGTACAATATCATTACTGCCAAGATTGCTGTTATCAATAATATAATCAAGCTCATTGTTTATATTCCTTAATTTTTTCATTCTGATATCATATTCGTAAACTTCCTCGGGTGAATTATAGTCTGTCCCAATCTGTTTAAACTCGTTATAATACCAGGGAGGAATAGAATTCATAAAAATACTCCATTCTTTTCTATAATTGAGCAGTTCAAGCCAATGCCTTCTGCATGCGAAAATAGTCCAGGCTTTGATTGTTGCCGACTTCAATAAAACACTTCTCAATGGTCTGGTAGCCCATATGATGATAAAATACCTGTGAAGGCAGGGAAGCTTCCAGGCTTAGCAGAGTTTCTCTATGGGAAAGTGCAATTTGTTCTAGCGAACTCATAATTAGTTTCCCCAGGCCCTGTCCCTGACAATCGGGAGAAACAAAAACCCTTCGTATGGATGAATTGCATAAGGTGCCGGTTCCCAGCAAAATATTTGACTTCAGAATGATCAGTGTATTACCCATTGATGCATCATCGAGAATTCTGTTATTGGAATGATAGTCTTTAAAATATTGAATGGCTTCATCTGGATAAACAGCATGATATGAAAAATCGATGGTCTGGAATATTAGGCGTTGAAGTGCGGCTAAATCATTGCTTTGAAAAAACCTTAGGTGAGGATCTGCTTTCATTTTTTCCTCTTTTCCATTTGTATTATATATCAAAATTATGAAAATATTATATAGGCTATTTTTGTGATAAGCAATAGCTGCCCACATTATTGGATAGAATTTTTTATAAAAATAAATCAAACTTGGAGATCGGAAAGAAGGAAAAATGAAAATGGCAGATTAATAAGTTGTCCAGGACGTAAAGTGTCAATTGAGAGTTTTGCATAATACGAAAATTGTTCGGTTATTGTTGGTGCGGGCAACGCATGATAATTTTGAGCGTTAGCGAAGAATCTATAATACAACTTGGAGGTAAATGCTGACTTTACGGTGTTCGCAGCATGATTTGCGATGAGATCCTTCACTTCGTTCAAGATGACACCAACGTCAAAACCTAATTATGCAAAACTCTCAATTACGTGTATTAAAGTAGTTGGGCTGAAATCCAGCCGTATTTTTATAGAAAATTAGTGAGAAGACAAAGTTGGCATGCCAAATATTATTGGCTTCAATATAAAAATTGAGTTAGAATTGAAATAGGAATTGACAGAATTATATGTATATTATGAAGGAGGTTTTAGTAAATGAATTATGAAGCTCTTTTGCTGGAAAAAACTGAACATATCGGTATTATTACCCTGAACCGTCCGGAAAGTCTCAATACTTTCAATGTTCCCCTGGCCAGTGAGCTGAATCAGGCACTAATAGAACTGGATGCAGATGAGGATGTACGGGTGGTCATTATCAGGGGAGCGGGCAAGGGATTTTGCGCAGGAATTAATGTTGGTGATCTGGAAGGCAAAAGCCCCTTGCAGTATTATGAATGGATAACGTTGATGGAAGAGTGGGCGCTTACTATTTCCAGAATAAGAAAACCGGTTATTGCTTCTGTGCACAAAATAGCTGTAGCCAATGGCATAGGTATAGTTGCTTCGTCAGATCTCTGTATAGCAGCAGAAGGCACGCAATTTGGTGCTACTGCGGTAAATGTAGGTCTATTCTGTATGGGACCGGCAGTTCCACTGTCACGCAGCCTGGGTAGGAAAAAAGCTCTGGAATTATTGCTGACCGGTGATATGATAGATGCCGTGGAAGCAGAGAGAATCGGCTTAATCAATAAGGTAGTACCTATGGATCAACTGGAGGAGGAAACAATGAAACTGGCCAGGAAACTGGCAGCCAAAAGTCCTCTGGGGGTACAACTGGGCAAGCAGTCATTCTATAAAATGGCTGATTTACCATATGAAAAAGCCTTTGAGCTGACAGGAAATCATTTTGCCATTCTTTGTACTACCGAAGATGCCCATGAAGGAGTAGACGCTTTTCTCAACAAGAGAGAAGCAGATTGGAAACTCAAATAAAACTCTTGCTCGAATTACTGGAAATACAATAAAATAGCTAAAAACCCTGTCTTACACAGGGTTTTTAGCTTAAATCACATAATCCGATTATAGTAATAGTAGAAGAAGATATAGATTAAAACTATAATAGACAGGCAGTAACCCAAAAAATTATAGGGATTAACGCTTACAGTGGGCCCAAAGGTAGAGCCGAGTAATATGAATAAGCCACTGATAAGGACTCCGCTAATGATGGTGGCATAGGAGGCCTTACCGGCAATGACATAAGTTCTTTCATCATAGGGGTTAAGGCCTTTGTTTTGTAATTCTCTGATTTTCTTTTGCCTGATAAGCCTGCCGGCTGTTACTCCAATTGCTCCACCGATCAAGCCGGTGCCAAAGCCCGGCAGACCATTGCTAATATGCCATATTCCCAGCCCGGCCAGTATAAGTATTGTTATCCAGAATGTGGTTTTCCTCAACTTTTCGCTCATATTATTCCTCACCCTCCTCGAAAATGAATACATCCTCAATGCTTATCTGAAATACCCTGGCTAATTTATAGGCCAGAATAATTGAAGGGTTATATTTCCCTTTTTCCAGTGATATTATAGTTTGCCGGGAAACCCCTGCTTTTACTGCCAGATCTTCCTGTGTCATGTTTCTCTCGTCACGTAATTCCTTGAGCCTGTTCTCCAAGCAGATCACCATCCTTGAGTTGTAAAGCTAGCTTTACATAAAGTATAAAGAAAAGTTTTCAACGTGTCAAGCTTGCTTTACATATAAGACAGAAAAAGAGATAGGCAGGAAAAAGAAATTTATTAACCATCAGATCAGCTTTGTAGAAATCCAATAAATATAAAAACATTAAAGAAAAAAATCAGTTTAAATCTGTTAAATCCGTGTTCGAGCGTAGCGAGCCTGCGTCAAAAAATTTTCCTTGCGACGCATTTTCTGGCTACTGCAAAATAAGTTACAAAAAAAGTATATTGACAAAAACATAAATCCAGGATAAATTAACTATATTATAGTAGCGACAACTTAATATGATGAGATGAGTTTAGATGAGAAGAGGAGAGAGTGACGAGATGAGCAGGTGTGAGTTTAGCCATACCAGCACATTTTCACGTGCTGGTTTTTATTTGCCTTTTTCGGGGGCAGCGGTTTTTCCTGATCGGGAGGCATTTCTTGGTATGTCTGGTGATTATAATTATGTACCGCTTTATTCCCGAAGCAGTTTAGATCTTGATGTAGTTGATTTTTTTGAAAAAATAATTGCGGACAATAATAGGCCTTTCTGTCTGTTAGAAAGCCTGACTGGCAGCGATAACGGGCGATATTCGATTATTGCCTTGAATCCTTTGCTGGAAATTATAACCCATCTTAATAATCCACAGGGAATAGAACCCCTTCGAAATTTCTTTTCTACTGTAAATGTTCCTGAGCTTGATTTTCCTTTTTTTACCGGAGGTTTACTGGGTTACTGGACTTATGAAAGCGGACTCCAATATCAATGCCTGGAGACCGGGACAAATGATTTCCCGGAGCAGTACTTCTTTATGCCCGAAGAACTACTGGTCTATGACCGACAAGAAAAGACACTCAGCTGTTTTATATGGACTGATGCTGCGGAAGTCAATCAGGAAAAATACCAGGAAAAATGTCAAAGACTGGACGACTTATTCTGTCAGGCAGATTCGTGCCAGGCAGGTGATCATTCTTCTGCTTTTAGTATTGCTTTCAATCAGGATCAAATAGATCTGGATTTTAAAGTCAACATAGAGAAAAAAGAATTCTATTCTATGGTGGAGAAAGCCAGGGAGCACATATGCCAGGGTGATATTTTCCAGATTGTATTATCCAGGCGATGGCAAAAGGCCAGTTCAGCCAATCCCTGGGAGGTATATTTGAACCTGAGACAGTTGAATCCTTCACCCTATATGTTCTATTTTAAGCTTCCTGATTTTATTCTGATGGGAGCTTCTCCAGAAATGCAGGTCAAAGTGGAAAAGGGCAGGATTAAGAGCAGGCCCATTGCCGGGACCCGGAAAGTAAGCGGTGATGAGGTCAGAGATGGGGAACTGGCCAGAGAATTGCTGGTTGATGAAAAAGAAAGGGCAGAGCACCTTATGCTGGTAGATTTAAGCCGCAATGATATAGGCAGAGTCAGCAAAGCGGCTTCGGTAAGGGTAAATGATTTTATGAAGATTGAAAGGTATTCACATGTCATGCATATTGTCTCCAGTGTGGAAGGGGAATTGAAAGGGAATAACGATGCACTGGAAGCTTTTCAGGCTTGTTTTCCCGCAGGTACTCTTTCAGGCGCACCCAAGCGCCGGGCTATGGAAATAATAAGGGAACTGGAAAATCATCCCCGGGGACCTTATGGAGGGGCAGCGGGGCATATTTCCTTCGATGGTTCCCTGGACTCCTGTATAAGTATCAGGGCAATTTTATATGAGGAAGGTAAGTACTATCTGCAGAGCGGAGCAGGAATTGTGGCTGATTCAGTTCCTGAAAACGAAGAGAAGGAGACACTGCATAAAGCCAGGGCATTGATGCTGGCTATCAAGGAGGCAGAAAAATGATATTGATGATAGATAATTATGATTCCTTTACATTCAACCTGGTACAGTATTTTGAAGAGCTGGGAGAGGATGTGGAAGTAAGAAAAAACGATAGTCTGGGTATTGCTGATGTAGAGAAAATGATTCCCGAAGCTATAGTAATTTCCCCTGGCCCAGGCAAACCCGAAGAAGCCGGGATATCTATACAGTTGGTTCGGGCGTTTGCCGGGCGTATACCCATTCTGGGGGTCTGCCTGGGGCACCAATCCATAGCCCGGGCCTTTGAAGGGAGAGTATCGGTAAACTGGCGAATGATGCATGGAAAGGTTTCTCCAATATTTCACGATAATCGTACTGTTTTTAAAGGACTGACCAAACCCTTTACAGCTACCCGTTATCATTCACTGGTTGTAGAAGAAGAGTATTTGCCAGCCTGTTTGGAAGTCAGCGCCCGGAGCGAAAGGGGTGAAATAATGGGAATCAGGCATCGATATTTTCCCATCGAGGGAGTACAATTTCATCCTGAATCCATTATGACTGCTGAAGGGAAAACTCTTTTGCAAAATTTTCTAAATATTAAAAAGCAGTGGAATATAAAATGCAGCAGGACAACGGCCTGAATGAGCTTAAAGCTATTGAGTATTGAGGATTAGATTAGTACTCTGTAACGTTTCATTCCTGCCGGCCAAATTTCCACAGGGCTTCGTTGTCGTCAATCGAAATACGTCCAGTATTACTCATTCCTCCGCCTTCCTGCGAAAATTTTTCTTGGCGGATAACCTAAACTTTTAGACGTTACAGAGTACTAGATGAGTATGAGATGAGATGAGAGGAGAAGAGAATCTAATGATGTTTGAAAAATATTTAAAAACAGTGGTTGGCGGAGATTATTTAAGCATTGATGAGGCGTATATGACAGCCGGTATGCTTTTACATGATAATATACCGGAAATAAAAGCGGCTGCCTTTCTCAGTGCCATGCGCACCCGCAAGGAGAGCTCTGATGAGCTCCGAGGATTTGTGCAGGCTCTCTATGAGGAGGCTGTAACCCTGAACAGTGATCTGGAATTAATTGATACCTGCGGGACCGGCGGCGATGGACTGGGAACTTTTAATATTTCGACGGTAGCTGCTCTGCTGGTAGCGGCCTGCGGGGTACCTGTAGCCAAACACGGCAACAGTGCGGTTACCGGAAAAGTAGGCAGTGCTGATGTCCTGGAGGCACTGGGGGTTAATACCCGGCTGGGTCCTGATGAGGCTCTTGATTTGTTGGATAATGCCGGAATTACTTTTCTTTTTGCCCCCATGTATCATCCGGTTCTTAAACAGGTAGGGGGCTTAAGAAGGGGCATGGGGGTTGCTACTATTTTCAATTTCCTGGGGCCTTTGCTTAATCCTTTTAAACTGCGCTTCCAGGTTATGGGGGTATCCGACCCGAGTCTACAGGATGCTGTTGCCCGGACATTGGCGGATTTGGGACGAGACCGCGCTATGGTAATATGTGCCGAAAATGGCATGGACGAAATCAGTCCCAATTGCCTTACACGGGTTTATGATACGGGTATTGACGGGGATAGTGTCTATAGTATTGATCCTGCTGCTTTAGGTATCAGTCCATTTCCTCTGGATTCCATAAAAGGTGGGGATATCCAAACCTGCACCCGTATT
This sequence comes from Syntrophomonadaceae bacterium, assembly GCA_018432955.1. Classification (GTDB taxonomy): domain Bacteria; phylum Bacillota; class Syntrophomonadia; order Syntrophomonadales; family Syntrophomonadaceae; genus SV3-B162. Next base: position 5,179 of record JAHDSE010000123.1, on the reverse strand, counting down.
GTCATTGATGTTCTGGAAGGACAAAAGGGACCTTACCGGGAAACCAGCGTCCTGAATGCTGCCGCTGCTCTGCTTACCGCAGGCACAGCCAGAGATATGCAGGAGGGTATGCTAATGGCTTATGAGGCCATAGATTCCGGAAAAGCCAGAGCGACTTTGCAGAAGATGATTACTTACAGCAGGGACAGGGTGATATCATGTTAGAATCTATTCTTGCGGCTAAAAAAAATGAAGTAAAACAATTATTACAGGAATTTAATTTTGATCTTCTGGAAATAGAAAAAAGAAACTTTGATCCATTTCAATGTTTTCAGGCTCAACAGGGAAGGGTTTCTGTAATAGCCGAGATAAAAAAGGCTTCTCCTTTAAAGGGGGTTCTCTGTCAGGATTTTAATCATCAAACGATGGCCCGGGACTATGAAGAAAACGGTGCGGCAGCTATTTCTGTCATAACTGACAGTTGCTTTTTTCAGGGGAGTAAAGACTACCTGAGAAAGGTTAAGGAAACTGTAAACCTACCTGTTTTAAGGAAGGATTTTATTATAGATGAGATTCAGATTTATGAGAGTTTTGCTCTGGGAGCGGATATGCTCCTTTTGATAGCAAGCATAAACAGTTATGAGACTTTAATCAAGCTGAGCGAAAAATGCCTGGAGCTGGGCCTGGAACCACTACTGGAGGTACATGATGAAGATGAGACAAAAATGGCTCTGGACCTGCCGGTGCATATTATTGGGATCAATAACCGTGATCTGAAGAATTTTACGGTGGATATCAAGCGGAGTCTGGAAATGGCAAGTCTCCTGCCAGCTTCATTTATCAAAGTCAGCGAAAGCGGTATTAATAGTACTCAGGACATGATTTTACTGGAGGAGTATGGCTTTGACGCAGCCCTGATAGGGGAAGCCCTGGTGAGTTCCCCGGATGCAGGTAAAAAATTGAGAGACATGGTCTCTTACCGGGAGATGAAAGATAATGACCAGAGTTAAAATATGTGGAATCAGAAGCCTGGACGAAGCCCTTGCAGCCAGCCGCCTGGCGGCATGGGCCATAGGCGAGGTCTTTGCTCCTTCACCCCGGAGGATTGAGATTGACAGGGCAGCTGCGATAAATCGGGAATTAAATTCCGGGATTATCAAAGTTGGCGTTTTTGTAAATGAGGATGTAGATGAGCTGAAAAGAATTGCCCGGATTTCCAAACTGGATATTATTCAAGTTCATGGCGAAGAGCCGCCCGAATATCTCGAAGAAATAGATCTGCCGCTTATTAAAGCATTCAGTCTGAAGGGACCGGTTGAACCTGAAGGGTTAAGGCGATGGCCCGCCTGGGCCTATCTTTTTGATACTTCCAGCCCCGGGGTAAAAGGAGGCAGCGGCCGGACTTTCAACTGGCAGTGGCTGGAGGCCATAAAAGGCTGGCGAAATATGATACTGGCTGGAGGACTCAATGAGGATAACGTCTTCCGGGCGATTAACCGTGTCAGACCAATGGCGGTAGATGTCTCCAGTGGTGTGGAATTTTCCCAGGGAGGTAAAGACCCGGAGAAAGTCAGTAATTTCATTCAGAAAGTTAAGGAGGCGGATGCGGATGTATCCTGATAATAGAGGTTATTTTGGCAGGTATGGAGGAAGGTTTGTACCCGAAACCCTGATTCCTGCCCTTAAACAGACAGAAAAAGCCTATCTTGAGATAAAAGATGATGAAGAATTCATTGAGGAAATGGAATATTACCTGAAAAACTATGTCGGCCGGGAATCGCCCCTGTATTTTGCCCGCCGGCTCAGCCAGGAGTGCGGCAAAGCCAGGATTTATCTAAAACGTGAAGACCTTAATCATACCGGTTCCCACAAAATAAACAATACCCTGGGGCAGGCACTGCTGGCCAGAAAAATGGGCAAAGAACGCCTGATTGCTGAAACCGGTGCCGGGCAGCATGGAGTAGCTACGGCAACTGCCGCTGCTGTCCTGGGTATGAAATGTACGGTATATATGGGCAGCAAGGACATGCGGCGGCAGAAACTCAATGTATTCCGGATGCAGATGCTGGGGGCCGAGGTTAAAGAGGTCAACAAAGGCAGCCAGACCTTGAAAGATGCTACCAACGAAGCATTCCGGGATTTCATCAGCAGTTTTGAGTATTCCCATATGCTCATCGGTTCAGTAGTAGGACCTCATCCTTATCCAATGATAGTCAGGGATTTTCAATCTGTAATAGGAAAAGAGCTGAAAAAACAGTTTATGGAAGAGGAAGGCAGCCTTCCTTCACAAATAGTGGCCTGTGTAGGAGGGGGAAGTAATGCCATGGGAGTTTTTTATCCTTTTCTTGAGGACCCGGTTGAACTTACTGGTGTGGAAGCCGGAGGGATGGGCATAAGCAGCGGTAAACACTGTGCTACCCTCTCAGAAGGTGATGATGGCATATTACATGGAGCCCTCAGCCGGCTTTTACAGGATAATTACGGGCAGGTTATGGATACGCATTCCATTTCGGCCGGGCTGGACTATCCCGGGGTTGGGCCTGAACACGCATTTTTACGGGAAGAGAACCGGGTGCAATATGTTCATGTAAGTGATGAAGAGACTGTAGAAGCTTTTCTCAAACTCAGCGAAACGGAAGGAATTATTCCAGCCCTGGAAAGTGCGCACGCAATTGCTTATGCTATGAAAATTGCTCCATCATTGCCCGCTGGCCGGAGTCTGGTAATTAATCTTTCAGGCCGCGGGGACAAGGATGCCGAAGAAGTAGCCAGATATCTGGGAGGTATGAAAAATGAATAGGATAAAAAATACAATGGCTGAACTCAGGGAAAAGAAGGAAATGGCCTTGATTGCCTTTATCATGGCGGCTTTGCCTGAGGAAGAACTGTGCCTGGATTGCATAAAGGCTCTGGAACAAGGGGGCTGTGACCTGCTGGAGCTGGGAGTGCCGTTTTCTGATCCCCTGGCAGATGGAGAAGTAATTGAAAGATTCCATCACCGTGGTGTTGAAAAGGGATTAAATCTCAGAACTGGACTGGATTTTGCCGTGAAGGTCAAGTCAATGACTGCTATGCCTTTGCTCCTCTTTTCATATTTCAATCCGATATTCAGAATGGGAATGGATAAATTTATTTCCGAATGTAAATCTGCCGGTATAGATGGATTGATAATCCCGGATGTACCCCTGGATGAGATGGAGATTTTTTCTGCTTATGACATTGAAGCTATTCCCATGGTAGCCCCCAGCAGTACTGATGAACGCCTGACTATGGCAGATGCTCTGGACCCGGCCTTCGTATACTGTGTCTCGGTTAAAGGGGTTACGGGAGTCAGGTCTTTGCCTGAAAATGATATCAAGGAATATTTGCAGAGGGTAAAGGGAAGTATCCGGTCACCACTGGCCCTGGGATTTGGTATATCCACACCCGAACAGGTAAGGAATTTTCAAGGCCATGCGGATGCCATTGTTACTGGAAGCTTTCTGGCCCGCTTGATAGAAGAAAATGAGAAGAGCCCCCGTCTTATTCCGGGAATAATGGAAAAGGAGTTTGCGGCCATGAAAATGGCGGCCCAGGGCTGAATATTTGACTCCGGGAGGGAAGATAATGAGTGCATATAAACTGGCGGCACGTCAGAAAAATCATGCAAGTACTGTAATAGAAATTCCTTGCAAGGCTGGACCGCTTAAGATAGGTGGAGATTCTTATACAATTATTGCCGGTCCCTGTGCTGTCGAATCCAGGGAAAAATATCTGGAAATTGCCCTGCTTATACAGGATATGGGAGTGCATATACTGCGCGGGGGAGCATTTAAACCACGAACCTCACCTTATTCTTTTCCCGGTCTGGGAAAGGAGGGGTTGAAAATACTGGCCGAGGCCCGGGAAATAACAGGCTTGCCGGTAGTTACCGAAGTTGTTGATGTGCGGAATATGGATGAGGTATCTTTTTACAGTGACATCATTCAAATAGGAAGCCGGAATATGCAGAACTTTTCTCTCTTAAAGGAAGCCGGCCGGTCTTCCCGGCCGGTGATTCTGAAGAGGGGCTTTTCGGCTACTATTGAGGAATGGCTGCTGGCCGCTGAATATATTCTGGATGCCGGAAACGAGAGGGTAATACTGTGTGAACGGGGGATCAGGACCTTTGAAGAAATGACCCGTAATACAGTGGATATCAGCGCAGTACCACTGCTTAAGGAACTCTCCCATTTACCGGTAATTGTAGACCCCAGCCATGCTACCGGAAGACGTTCACTGGTGGCTCCGGTGGCCCGGGCTGCAGTTGCTGCAGGTGCCCACGGCTTGATGATAGAGGTGCACCAGAACCCGGACATTGCTCTTTCTGATGGACCTCAGTCCCTGTATCCCTATATGCTGGAGGAATTACTGCAGGACATTACGAGATTTGCCACTATGTCTACACGTTAAACATGAGCAGCATGAAAATACTTGCAGTGTATGTAGCTTTTTAATGCTTAAGGACACTGGTTTTAATGAGTTTATTTGCGTTTTGTCCGGGGCCCGGAAATCTGGGCCCCTTTGTTTTCTGACAAAGCAAGTCCCGGTAGGCGCAGCAAGCCATGCCGCATGCCGAACCCTTCGCGCCCATCCCTCAGCTTGATTTAGGTGAATATGTGTCTAAACGTAAGCTGATTTCGTATTAGATATTGCTTAATAGAGCCTGTCCTTGACAATGGAAGAGAGATGGGTAAACTGAACAAAGGATTAGTATTGGTTAGGTGGTCGGAATCAAATGACAAAAAAGTCGATAGTCCTGTTATTGATTTTCCTTTGCATGGGCTTATGCCTGGCTGGATGTTTACAGAATAAAGATAAGCCTATTCCTCCCCCAATAGAGTCGAAATCTTCGATGCAGGAAGATAAAAATACTGTTGCTGATGAAGCTGAACAGCCAGTCGGTGAGCAGGAAGATAATGAAGAGATTTCCACAAGTCCAGGAAAAATAATAAGTGAGCCGGAAACAGCAGATGGAAAGAAAGTCACAGCCGAGGATAATGCTTCATCTGCAAGTAATAGCAATACTAATCAGGCCCCGGAGAAAACCACAGAAGGGGTCAGGCTGGTAGTTACTCATAAGTATGGTAAAGAAGTAGTTTTTGACAGATTTATGGATATGACTGGAGTTTGCAGTGCCCTTGAATTAAGAGAGATGAACCTGGAGGTCGAGAGAAGCTAT
>JAHDSE010000151.1 GCA_018432955.1 Syntrophomonadaceae bacterium | reverse complement strand
ATACCCAGGGAAAGCATTACAACAATGGAGCTGGTTCCGATTACTACTCCCAGCAAAGTCAGAATGGTTCTGGTTTTTCTGCGCAGCAGATTGCCGCAGGCCATTTTTAAAAGATCCAGATTATTCATCCAAACTCACTTCCTCATGCTTCTTCCTGCGTCTTCTGTGTACCATTAATCCAACAATGCCTGGAACAAGTACTCCGGCTCCTATAAGCACCGGCTTTTTCCACTTCAATCCGATATTTTGGTCCATTTCCGGGTTGAAATTTGGCGTGGGGAGGATCTCCTGCTTCATTACTTCCAGGTTAAAGGTTTTTTCAGTCTGATAATGCTTGCCGATTTCATCATCATAATCAAATAGTATTTTCCCGGTTAAAGGCCCTTCTTTTTCAGGGGTTATGGTTACATCGTAATAATCGCTTTTGCCTGCTTCCAGATTGCCGATATATATAGTCCCATCCTGGATTCTGAAATCTCCTTCGGTATGAATCATCAGATTCCGTATCAAGGCTCTGCCTGTATTATAAAAATCTACTGATAAACCGAGCGGAGAACCGGCAAAGCTGTTCGGCGGAATTTCGATTTCTGAAATTAACAGTTTAATATCCTGGGTAACCGGAATACCGATCAATTCCTTGGCACTGTACTTGTTTCCCTTGTCATCTTCATATTCGACATCAACATTAATATTGTAAGTTTTATTACTGGCATCTACTTTGGGCTTCAGCAGAATGGCTTTTTGAATGCTGCCTTCAGCCGGAATGTTATTAATAAAGAAAGAATTGCTGCTGTTTACAGGTGAAAAAATATTTTCCTCCGAACTCAAACTGACCTTTATGTTGTTGAGCTCTTTCCATTGACTGGTGTTAAGCAAGGACATCTGCAGGGAAAATGTTTGTCCGGCAGTGGCATATTCGCCGCCATAACTGTAATTATCGATAATAAGGCGGGGAACAGCCTTTTTATTGGTTCCATCGCCACCGGTTCCTTCGACATTTATGTATACTTTGCTTTCCTGGGTATAATCCTTGTTGAACTCATCTTTGTATTTCATGGTTAAATCAAGGGTATAGCTGCCGCTCTCAATGGCAGGGTCAGCATAGATTTTAAAAGGTATATATTTAAATTCCTGGCCCTTAAATTCCTTGAGGTTAAATGTGTCTACCGGCTGATCCAGCCTCAGGCCATTAGCAGTAAACCCGGACAGTTTTATGTCAATATCACGAGCCAGCATATGGCCGTCATTTTTTATTTTCAGTTCCACCGTTTTGCTTTCACCGCTGTCTATCTGTTCGTTTTCCAATTGTATTCCCACTAGTTTCAGTAAAGGGCTTTTGTTTTCATTTTCTATTTTTACGTAAATAGTGCTGGAGCTTTGGCCTTCACTTCCGTTTTCGCTAGTGTAATCAATTTTAATATTAATAGGATAGATTTTGGATTCAGCCGTAGGAGAAACCTTCATACCAAAAAATACTGCGCTTTCAGAGCTGTATCCATCAATGGAACTCATACTGGTCTGAAAGGACATTTTCTTCATTTCAAAAGGAAAATTTTCCACATTATCAACTATCAGAGTAAAATTAACATTTTTAGCCAAGCCGCCCTGGACATTTTCCACTGGAATAATTAACGTTCCTTCTTCTCCGGCTTTGAATATCGGCATGGAATTGTGCCTACCTATGACCAGTTTGGGTTCTTCCAGTATCCGCTGATTTGCGTTTAGCAGCTGCGGGTTATACAGGGTCATAATCAAAGCAAGTATAAGTACTAAAACAGGCTTATGTTTCATTATCTTTCCCCCCAAAATTCTCTTTGCTTTTCCTGTATATCTTCAATATTTCCGTCCAGGAAATAGACAATTTTATCGGCAAAACTGGCTACATCACTATCATGAGTTACAATAACCAGGGTTTGCTGATTCTCCCGGGCCAAATGCAGCATCAATTGCATTACTTCAAGGGTAGTCTTGGAATCCAGATTGCCGGTTGGTTCATCGGCCAGAATTATAGGCGAATTGCTGACAAAAGCCCGGGCAATTCCTACCCTCTGTTGCTGTCCCCCGCTCATTTCTGCAGGCTTGTGTTTTATATGGGTTTTCAGCCCTACCGCTTCAAGCATGGCAGCAGCCCGTTTGTCGCGCTGGCTTTTCTTTATACCGCGGAAGGTTAGAGGCAGACTGACATTTTCCAGTGCTGTGAGTGAAGGCAGAAGATTATACGATTGAAAAATAAAACCCATATGCTTTTGCCGAAATTTAGATAGCTGTTTTTCATCCATTTTTTCTATTCTTTGTCCATTAACAAGAATACTGCCTTTGCTGGGTTTTTCCAGTCCGGCCATAAGATGTAAAAGCGTTGATTTGCCGGAACCGGAAGTGCCAAAAATACAACATGTTTCTCCGGCAGCTATTTTAAGAGATACATTATTCAAAGCCACTACTTTTTGGTCTCCCACCTTATAAACCTTTCTGAGATTACTGATATCAACCCCGTTTTTGATAAAGCTTCCCCCCCTCATGTATTCATCAACTAAGTCTTTATACCCGTTGGGCACACGGCACAAACTGCTTTAAACAGCAGGAAAGTATCGGGCGATACTGAACTCACGCCATATGCTATATTCTAATATAATATACAATAATGGATAAATTTTCTTTCACTTTGTAATTAACGATAGCATGATATCGTGTTAATCCGCAAATAGAAGGTTCTCGAAAGGTGGACATTTTTCTTAAGCAAATAATCTGCATGCAAACAGAATGCTGGAGTAGATTGCGAAGGGGTGTCAGGGGGAGGGGGTTGTCAACAACCCCTCCAATTTGAGATAATTTGGATTGGAGTGGATTTTATGCCAAGAAAAGCCAGGGAATAAAGTGAAAAGGAGTTTGGCGGGATGCTGAATTCATTTGCAGGATTTCAATTTCAGTTAAAGATTATGGACATTACTGAAGACGTTAAATAACCGGATAAGCTTAAGATAAAAAGAGGGAATTAATTTTGGAACAGTCAAAATTATGGACGAAAGAGTTCGTTATTAACGCATTTATAAATTTTTTCGTTGCGGTAAACTTTTATTTATTAATGGTCATTATTTCTGATTATGCGATGAAAAACTTTGGGTCGGCTCCTAGTGAAGCGGGCTTTGCGGCAAGTATATTCATTATTGGGGCACTTGCTATGCGTCTCTTTGCCGGAAAACTGCTTGTGCGTATGGGCTATAAAGAAACTCTTGCCCTGGGAGTTATTAGCGGTTTAGTAATGACGCTGTTGTATTTTGAGGCAAATAACATTTATCTTCTTCTGATTGTCCGCTTTTGGCATGGTGCATCATTTGGTATAACTACTACAGCAACAGCAACCATAGTTGCAGAGATTATACCCAGAAAAAGAAGCGGCGAAGGCATTGCTTATTTCTCATTAAGTCAAATACTGGCAACTGCAATTGGGCCTTTTTTAGGTATGTTTATTAGCCAGCATGGCAGTTATAGTATGATGTTTACCGTCTGTGCGACAGCTTTAGTTATCAGCCTTTTGTTGGTGCCTTTTTTAACCCTGCGTAAAAAAGAACTTACAGCAGGACAAAAAAAGGAAATGCATGGGTTGAAGTTAAGTAATTTGGTTGAGGTGCCTGTTATTCCGATTTCGGTTATATGTTTAACTATTTTCATGTGTTATTCAAGTATCGTTTCTTTCCTGGCAGTGTATGCACAAGAAATACATTTGGTGGATGCGGCCAGCTTCTTTTTTATGGTCTATGCTCTGGTAGTGCTGATTTCAAGGCCAATTATCGGACGCTTATTTGATGCCAGGGGCGAAAATATAATAATGTACCCGGCAATTTTTATATTTGCTGCCGGGATGTTCTTATTTAGCCACAGCCATACCAGTTATGAATTGTTATTGGCTGCAATTTTATTCGGTATTGGATTTGGTGCCATTCAATCCAGCACTTTGGCTATAGCCGTTAAAATAACCCCGTCCCCTCGTATGGGACTAGCCAATTCAACCTATTTTTTGTTTTCTGACATAGGAATGGGAACCGGTCCTTTGCTGGTCGGATTAATTATTCCTTTCGTTGGTTACCGGGGGATGTATACTGTTGTAGCAGTGATTTTACTTGCATGCCTGTGTTTGTATTATCTTTTGCATGGAAGAAAGGAAAAATCCAGAAAACAAATAATCATAGAATGGGAGCCCAACTAGGTCCTACCGTACCCGACAGCCACTGAGAGTAATAGGCGAAGTATTGGACTGGAGGGCCCCTCCTCTGAGGAGCTACAGAAAATGAGGGATCACCTTGACGAGCTTAAACGGCTCGTTATCGAGGCAATTAACGAGTGACTGCGTGAACCAGATATTATTCTTTGTCCAAGTCGGTCAGGGGGGGCCAAATAGTAAACAGAGAACCGTTGTGTCCTTCGTTCTATCCCCAACGTTCCAGTTCAATAATAAGCTGTCTGCTTACCAAAAGAAAATCCTTTGCCGTCTCTGTCCGCAGGTGTTTAATATCAAGATCATTTATCCTTATTCGGTCAAGTCCATCAGCGTCTTTAAAAACGGAATATAGATTGAGAGTTTTTTTATGGTTATTAATATTGTACTCAGGAAGCCTATTGTAGGCTTCCTGGTCACTAATACAATGGTTTTCAATTAAGAAACGAACTATTTCCT
>JAHDSE010000004.1 GCA_018432955.1 Syntrophomonadaceae bacterium | reverse complement strand
GGAAGCTATAGCTTCCGTTATCATGAACAAAACATTAATGGAAGCTGGGTATTTCATTAAACTATCAACTATAATTTTTGACATCCACCAAATTAAAAATATTAAAAAGAATCTGTGTTAATCTGCGTCCGCAGGATCTGTGTGCGAGCGTAGCGAGCCCGTGTCTAATAACACTCCTGCTACGTAGTCTCTGGCTACTGTGAAGGTTTAACTCTTTGATTAATCGTTTAAGACCTGCTCCAGTTCAACTAAATTCACCGGTGTCTGAAAAACTGCATCAACATTCTGCGCTGTATAATCTTCCAGCTTAATGGCACTACAGGAAGAAATAAAACACTTCATCTGGGGTCTTTTGCCTTTTATGATAGCAATCAGCTTATCACCAGTGGTTTCATTCATGGTCAGATTGGCAATAACAATATCCGGGCAGTAGTCATCGAGCTGCTGCAAACAACCATATTCATCGGTTGACCTTGCATCATATCCCAGGTTCAATAACTGGTCTTCCATGACCTTCCTCTCCAGCCGGCAATCATTAACAATCAGCACTTTTTCCATGCTACTGGCCTCCGTTCCCCCTAATACCCGCAAACAGCCACCGATGGATAACTATTGAGATTATTCTGCATAGAACAATGAAAATCCTCTATAGAATCAGCTTTTTCTACAATTTCCATCCTCCATCTACCGTTAATACCTGTCCATTAATATATGATGCCCTGTTCGAGAGAAGGAAGACACAGGCTGATGCAATTTCTTCAGATTCTCCCAGCCTGCCTGCCGGGATTTCGTCTTCCAGGCTTTTTATCTCATCTTCATCGAGTTCATCAATAAGCATAGCAGTCTTGACAGGTCCAGGAGAAACAGCATTTACCGTAATCCCTGATAAGCCCACTTCACTGGCCATGGATTTTGTCAGGGCAATAAGTCCCCCTTTAGAAGCTGCATAAACAGCTTCATATGCTGCTCCCCTTTCTCCCCATACCGAAGCTATATTAACAATCCTCCCATAACGTTCAGGTATCATCTGCAAGAGCGCCTGCCGGCAGCAAAGAAAGGCTCCTCTCAGATTGGTATCCATAATTCTATCCCACTGTTCACCAGTAGTTTCCGTAACCAGGGCCCTGAGAGACCTGCCCGCGTTATTTACCAGCAAATCAATTTTGCCCAGTTGCTGTTCAACCAGCTCAAACATTTTCTTCACTTCAGCTTCGTTCCCAACGTCAGCCCTTATTGCAACAGCCCTGCCCCCCATCATCCTGATTTCTTCAACAAGTTGCTCAGCCTTTTGCTGCGATGAAAGATAATTTACAGCTACGCTTGCTCCTTCATTGGCAACCGCCCTGGCGATAGCAGCGCCGATACCCCGGCCACCTCCGGTTACCAGACATACCCGCTGCAAAAAGCTATGAGCATTATTATCCTTTGACAATGCCTCCCCCCCTCTCAGGTATCCATCCATGCAGGGAAAATATGGTGTCCAATTCTTCTTTTCAGCAAGCTTTGACTCAATCTTCTTAAATGATTTTAACATTAATTGCGGTAACAGCAAGCTGAATAAAGGTACCGGTTAATAGTCTTCTTATCCATCGACCTTAAAATTTAAGCTGTGTTAAAGTACTTGATTTTACTGAAATTTGCATTTAAAATATTCGGCATTACTTCTAATACCTATATGGCTTTTTAAAAATGCTTAAGATTGCATATGGAAAACACCCTGCATTAGCTTTGAGCCAGGCATACTATACCAGCTCATCCAATAATTTTAATAAATACCCCTGATAAATCAAAAATTGATGGATTAATCCATCTGCAGCTTGCATATATAATAAATAATCAGCATTAGTAAAACAGGACTTTTGTCGCAATTTATCGAAGATTGGTCTATTTGAGGAGGAAATTTATAGTAAATTGCTAAAATAGCAAAAATTCCGAATAATATGTTGACAAAGTCTCAGTCATTTCATATGATTAGGTATAATGTAAATATTTTTCTCAAAAAATTTATATCATATTCATATCTATGACTATTAGTATCAAGGCTTTCAGATATTAAAATCAAGGCTTTTAGAAATGGAAAAACCCATTTGAGTGAAGGAGGAGTATATTCCATGTACATCCTGCCCCCACTAAAACAGACAGGTATTGTTCCTTTCCAACAATAGGACGCAATGCAATCTGTCTTTTTTTATTGTACGCTTCTTCAAAAACTTCGCCTCACTGTTTTTATAGAAGCAAAACCGTACTATTATCCCAAAATCCTTGTTGTTTCGGGGCATTTTTTATTTTCCTTTTTATTTACTAATATTTTTTGGGCTTCAAGGAGAGGTCAACCCTCATTACCTTTAAGCAAATTAATTACAGGGAGGTGAAAAAGTAGAAACCACTGTTAATAACTATAAACAAAATTGAAGGAGGAGTTTTTGATGTCAGAACATGGTGGTTGGGCAAATCCGGCGCCTGCGGGCCTAGTGGCGCTGGCAATAGCGTGTTTTACCTTTTATGCAATTTTATCAGGAACAGTAGACCATTCTTGTATTCCTCTACTGGGAATATGGCTGATCGGTGGTTTTTTTGTACAGGTAATCGTTGCTATTATCGAATTAAATCACGGAAACTTGACCGGTGGTAATGTATTTCTTTTCTTTTCGGCATTTTTTATGCTTGTTGGTGGTTTGGAATTTATACTTAAGTATTTTGCATCCTTAAATGGATGGGTAATTGATGCCCATATCGATGGGTGGGCATGGTTAGTTCTCTGGATTACTCTCATACTGTGGACTCCAGCATATCTAAAACAGTCCCCGGCAATTATGAGCTTGGTAGTATTGTCTTTGGATATTGCTGTTTTCTTCGTTGCTTTTATGGATATTGGATGGTTAGGTCATCAATATTCCCCTATTGCAGCATATTTTCTCCTGATCGGTGGTATTTTGGGCATTTGGGTAGCTTCTGCCATAATCCTTAATACAGCTTTTGGTAAAACTGTTCTTCCAATGCCCGGACCCTTCCTTAAGTAATTCGGGACTATTAATTAATATAAGGCAAGTACAATATAGAGAGAATTCTTATTAAAATAATTATTTTAATAGATATTTCTAAAAAAAATCACCTGCAAAAGCCGGTGATTTTTTTTATCTAATTACCGATCAATATTTATTTTTCTTGTAAATGATTAAAGGTATACAATGTCGTAATGTCGAATTTATTGTATAATACTGGGATACTTCTCTTCTTAATTTACAGCAATGCATGAAGAAAATAAATAGGGAAAGGTGGTCAGTATGAATGAGGGTTATAGCTCTTAGTAATCAAAAAGGCGGCACCGGCAAGACCACCTCGGCTATCAACATAGCTTATGCTCTCTCCCGCAAGGGTTATCAGATACTATTAATTGATCTGGACCCTCAAGCCAGTCTCACAGCTTCTCTGGGAATTAATCCCGAGAAAACCATTTACCAGTTATTAAAAAGAGAAATCTCTCTGGAAGAAAGTGTAATAACCAAAAACAAAGTAGCAGTAATTCCAGCCGACATAAACCTGGCTGCAGCAGACATTGAGTTATCTGGAGTAGCCGGCAGAGAGTTTATGCTCCGGGAATCGCTGGATGATACCCTGGCTTATGATTTTGTTTTGCTGGATTGCCCTCCAAGTATGGGCCTGCTCACCATAAACGCTTTGACTGCTGCCCGCGAGGTCTTCATTACTGTACAAACTGAGTTTCTTGCCCTGCAGGGGATGAGCAAATTACTGGAAACCATAGATATGGTAAGAGAACGGCTTAACCGGGAATTAAGCCTTAATGGAATAATTGCCACCAGATACGACAAAAGAAGAGTTCTCAATCGCGAGGTAATTGAAAATCTCTATGCTTATTTCGGAACCAAACTATTCAATACATTTATTCGAGAAAATATTTCACTGGCAGAAGCTCCGAGTTTTGGGCAGGATATATTCAGCTACCGGCCAAACAGTACAGGAGCTGCCGACTATTTAATGCTCGGCCAGGAGATAATAGAGAGGGGTTTTGCAAATGAAGACAGGTAAAAGGATGGGAAATGACCCTTTTAAAACATATAAGGACTTAATTACAGATATGGATAAAGATAAATACCTGGATTGTGAAAAAGTTGAAATTCAAGAAAGCGCGCTTGCTGCAGTAATTGATTCCAGGGAAACAAATAATAAAAATCCCGAATCCGATTTTCAACAAATCCTTACTCTTCTCAATGAGCTAAACCAGAATCTCAAAGAGCTAAAGCAAGAACAGGAGAACATACATCTAATTCGCCAGGATCTTGCAGAACTTAAAAACGCCAGGAACAAATACCTGACTGCACTGAGCAGACCATGGCAAATATGGTTTCCCTGGCTGCCTTAAAGTTATCCACTCCTTTTAGCGATAGTATGCACTGCTTCTATGACTTTTCTTATATCATCTTCTGTATTGAAATAACCAGGGCTCAAACGGCAGGCCCCTCTTTCAAAGCTGCCGATGGTTCTATGGGCAAGAGGTGCACAATGTAAACCGGAACGGGTTACAATACCAAATTCGTAATCCAGATTCATACTTATTTCGCCGCAGTCCATTCCATCTATGTTAAAGGGAACTACAGCTGTTTGTCTGTCAGCATCTGCCGGTCCATGAATAATCAATCCTCTTATTTCTTTTAATCCCTCCAGCAGATAGCCCGTAAGCCTCTGTTCATGTTTTCTTATATTTTCTATTCCAGTCTTCTTTATGAACTCAGCACCTGCCAGCAGGCCTGTAATTCCTGGTGTATTGGGAGTCCCACTTTCCAGAAGATCAGGTAAAAACTCGGGGTGTTCCAGAAATTCTGACAGGGAACCAGTCCCCCCTTGTTTTAAAGGTCTGATTTCCACCCCTGGTCTTACATAAATGCCCCCGGTACCCTGGGGGCCCAATAGCCCTTTATGTCCGGTAAAACACAGTATATCTATATTCTGCTCCTCAACGTCCAATGCTAAAACCCCTGCTGTCTGAGCACTGTCTACCATAAAAAGAATATCGTTTTCCCTGGCTAGCTTTCCTACTTCAGCAACAGGCATAATAGTCCCGGTCAGATTGGAAGCATGTAAAATACATATTAAGCGGGTATTGGTTCTGATAGCTTTCCTGATTTCCTCCGGGTCTAAACTGCCATCTTCCGCACACCTCACCGCAGTCCACTCAATTCCCCTGCCCTGCAAAACAAAAAGCGGCCGGGCCACCGAATTATGCTCCATACTCGTTGTTATAACATGATCCCCGCTGTTCAAAAGACCTTTAAGCCCGATATTTAAAGCTTCAGTAACGTTAAAAGCAAATGCCAGGCGTGAACTGTCTCTGATATTGAAAAGCTCGGCTAATGCATCCCTGCATTCCAAAAGAACCGAACCCGCTTTCAGGGTTTTTTTATTGCTGCCGCGGCCCGGATTCCCCCCCAGATAACGGTTGAAATGATCGACAGCCCTATATACAGACTCCGGTTTGGGAAAAGTGGTAGCCGCATTATCCATATAAGTAGTCTCCATAAGACTGGCCTCCTTATAAATAATAGACATGATTGCCGCCGCACTTCTATCTAAAGTCACTCTTCAATATTGTTATACAGAAATTGTTTTCGAAGCTTTGCACAAAACTTCCATGGCTGTATACATATTGGTAACCTTGCCTACGGCCAATTTCTCTTTTAAGCCATAAAAATCCAGGCAGGTGCCGCAGGAGAGTATTTCAACCCCCTTGCTTTCCAATGCTTTTATATGAACAATTACCGGCGACCCTTCAACAGTAAGGTATATACCGCTGTTCATAAAGAGCAGGTGGGTAATGTTTTCTTCCATTTCATTCAAGGTGTAGAGAAAACTATTCATTAAAATCTGTCCCAGTTCTTCATTCCCCTGACCAAAAAGCCTGCTGCTGACCAGTACAGCAATATCTTCAGTACTATGGCCTTTTTCTATATTTATTTCATCAGTCCTGCTCATATGAATATAGTAAGCATTATCCTTTTCCTCCACCTCATAATCATAACCCTGACTACTGGCTAACTTGCTGACATTTTCCAGGGCCATAGTCTGGTCTACTATAGTAGTCAGCAGATCTCCATTTTCCCCTTCCATGGCTTTTTTGGTTAATATTACCGGTTGGGGGCAGCTGAGTCCCCTGGCATCCACAATTTTATCCATGAATAAACACATCCTCTCTTTGTTTGTTTTATTTCTTAATTATAGCTTTTTCCAGTTCTGAAATAATGTTTTCTATTTCCAAACCGTAGAACACAGACATCTCCGCCAGACTGTTAAAGAGTTGTTCACACATAATACAGGCTCCGACCTTCTCATCATAACGGTGAAATACTTCCTGACATTCGGGATATTTTTCAACTATATCCAGAACCCTCATCTCTTTATAAATCATAATAACCCTTTCCCCATAGTAATACAGTGCTTTACCCGGTACCGACAAACACGCCATAGTCCTTTCCCCTGTTAAATGATAGCATAATGATTTTCATATATAAAATGAATATTTTTTATAGTCAAGACAAGGGGCTGCGAAATTAATAATACCGGCGAACGTACTTCAAATATAATCAGTAATCATAAATAGTATCTTGATATATCTCTTTTTTATATTGCAGCTCTGGAATAGTGGGAAAAAATAATAGGGTTTTGTGCTATGATGATATAATTGTTATTGGAGATGAACTTCGACTGGAGGGAGTTACCCTGGAGATCAGAAAAGTAAAGCGGAAGGATTTAAAACAGATACAAGAGATATATAATCATGCCATAGTAAACCTGACTTCTACTTTTGATGAGGAACCCCGCAGCTTCAAAGCTTACGAGAGCTGGTTTGAACTTCACCAGAACCCTAACTATCCTCTGCTGGTTGCTGTAGAAAACACTAGCGTAAAAGGCTGGGCCAGTATTTCCCCTTTGCATCCCCGGACTGCTGCGCGCTTTACCGGGGAAACTTCGGTTTACATAAAAAATGACTCCTACCATAAGGGAATAGGTTCCCAACTGCTAAAAGCTCTATTAAACTCGGCAATAGATCTGGGTTTCCATTCACTGGTGGCTCTGGTTGTCGGAAATAATCAGCCCAGTGTCAGACTCCATGAAAAATTCGGCTACCGCTTAGCCGGCAAATGTGAAGAAGTGGCTTTTAAATTCGATACCTGGCTGGATCTTTTGATAATGCAAAAAAAGCTTTATTAGCAGGGGTACCCCTCGCGCAAATCTTATTAAAACTCCTGCTCCAATTCATTGACAAGGCGCCTGGCCTTATCTTCCAATTCCATGAGCCTTGCATTCACTTTCTCCAGCAGAGCTTTCTGCTGCTCGATAAACAAATCTTCAACCCCGTTTTCTTTATATTCTTCAATGGTTTTTAAAATAACCGGGATGTTAAATTCCTTTAAGTCACGTATTTTCTTCTGAGTTTCCATCAATGCTTCTATTTTCATTTCTTGGGCCACTACAAATCCTTCCTTTCTGCACCGCTGTTATCAAAGTATATTTTAAACCAGCTTGTAATTAAAAATAAATAGCTATAGTATAAAATGGTTACGAAAAAAGTCAGGAGCATCAAAATGCGTTTTAAAGGAGACCTGGGTAAAGATGAAATAGGCGGCTTATTATTGGCTCTTTCCCTTCCTGCCATGATCGGAATGACTGTACAAGCCCTTTATAATGTGGTAGATACATTCTGGGTCGGAAAATTAGGGCCGGAAGCCATAGCTGCCCTGAGCATCTGCTTTCCCATACAAATGCTGATGATAGCTGTCGCTACCGGAACCGGTATAGGTTTGACCTCAATAATATCACGACGACTGGGCGAAAACCTGGATAGTGAAGCTGTAAATGCTGCAGAACATGGCATAATGCTGGTACTGTTCTATGGAGTGCTGGTGACCATTCTGGGCTTGATATATGCAGGTCCGCTTCTGCATACTTTTGGGGCGACCCCCGAACTATTTGACAGCAGTAAAGACTATATAAAAATCATATTACTCGGCAGTATACTCATGTTTTTTGGCATACTTTCAGGTTCCATAATACAGGCAGAAGGTAATGCGGGAACTCCAATGAAATCCATGCTAAGCGGAGCAATTACCAATATTATCCTGGACCCTTTTCTTATTTTTGGCATTGGTCCCTTTCCTGAAATGGGCATTCAGGGTGCAGCTATCGCAACCCTTATTGGCCAAATGGCCGCCTGTTCTATTAATTTCAGGTATATCTTTGGCAGACAGGGACAGCTAATCCTGTCCTTACGGAATTTTAAATTAAGTTTCTATATACTGGGAGAAATTTATAAGGTAGGACTGCCTTCCATGGTAATGCAGCTGGTAAACAGCTTGATTATGGTGGTTTTAAATAGAATTCTGGGAAGCTACGGCTACCTGGCTATTGGTGCTCTGGGGGTATTTTTCCGGGTTCAATCCCTGATATTTATGCCCGTAATTGGACTCACTCACGGCCTTACTCCCATCGTGGGCTTCGCTTATGGTGCCCGGAGGCTGGACAGAATGAAAGAGGCTATAAAAAAAGCCTCCCTGGTTTCATTTATAATTATGAGCATCGGTTTTCTGGCTTTTCAATTGATCCCGGGACAAGTTGTGGCAGCATTTAATAATGATCCCCTATTGATAGAACTGGGAAAAGAATGTATGCGTAACATAAGCATCCTGATGCCTTTTGTCGGTCCATCAATAATAATGATCAGCTCTTTCCAGGCAGCGGGAAAAGGCTTTACCGCCCTTTGGCTTTCTCTTTTGCGGCAGCTTGTATTCCTGCTGCCCGCGATATTCATACTATCCAGTATTTTGGACTTGAGAGGTGTATGGCTGGCTTTCCCGGCATCTGATTTTTTGGCTATTAGCATAACAGCTTTAATATTGAAAAAATATCTAAATGATTTAGAAAGAAATGGCTTTCCTCAAAGGAATAATATATCCGATACTCAGGGGATTCTGTAAAAAAGGAGGCTTCAACATGAGACAGGTTCAATTAATCGCCAGCACTGC
>JAHDSE010000012.1 GCA_018432955.1 Syntrophomonadaceae bacterium | reverse complement strand
TTGAGTATGTAAGAAATGTTATGGACGTAATCTGGCTACCGGATATGATGTAGAGAGTGGTGAAGCGGTATGAATACTGGCTGCTCAACCCATAGGTGAGCCCGGAACCCAGTTGACCATGAGGACTTTCCATACCGGAGGTGTTGCCGGTGATGATATTACCCGCGGTTTGCCCAGGGTGGAAGAACTTTTTGAAGTAAGGAAGCCCAAGGGGCAGGCAGTAGTAACAGAAGCAACAGGGAAAGTAAGGTTCGGGGAGAACAAAGGCAGAAGAGAAGTCGAAGTATTAGGTGAAAATGATGAAATCTTAGGAGCTTATCCTGTTCATTACGGCTCTCGTCTTAAGATTGCTGCTGGAAACTATGTGGAAATAGGAGATGCGCTGACCGAGGGTCCGCTTAATCCCCATGACATACTGAAGACCAAAGGAATGCAGGATGTGCAAAGATATCTCCTGCAGGAAGTACAAAAGGTTTATCGATCACAGGGTGTTGATATCAGTGATAAACATATTGAGATAATGATACGCCAGATGCTTAAAAAAGTTAAAATTGAAGATTCCGGGGACACATCTCTCCTGCCCGGGGCGTTTGTAGACATTTCAGTATTTGAAGAAGAGAATCTTTTTGTTATCAAAAATGGTGGGATTCCAGCTACCTGTTCCCCGATGCTCCTGGGAATAACCAAAGCTTCCTTGAATACGGATTCTTTCCTGTCGGCAGCCTCTTTCCAGGAGACCACCAAGGTGCTTACGGAAGCTGCTATTAAAGGGAAGGTTGACAACTTAATAGGATTAAAGGAAAACGTAATAATAGGCAAGCTTATACCAGCAGGGACCGGTTATTCTGTCTACCGGGAGACCAATATTGAAAAAACCGAACCCGATATTATTGAATTAGAAGAAACAGGAGATTATTAATCGGAAAATTTTTTATAAAGTGTTTGACTGGGTTCCTGGCGGGTGCTACAATATCTAAGTGTGCGGCAAACGAACGCTTGGGTTTGTTTGTTGGAGGAGGGGTTTACTTTTGCCACTTAAAGAGTTGAAAAACAGTCAAAAAGTGATTGGAAGTAAGCAGGTCAAAAAGGCAATTGCAAAAAACATAGTCCAAAAAGTATATATTGCTGATGATGCTGAACCCCATGTTACTGAACCTATTAAAAAACTGTGCAATCAAAACCAACTTGAAGTCGTGGTTGTAGACAAAATGGAGAATCTGGGAAATGCATGTGGTATAGACGTAGGTTCAGCAACAGTAGCCCTGATAAATGACAATTAGGATTAGATATTAAACTTTGCGAGGGAAAGTGACAGCTTGTTCTTCGCATGCCAGTATTTTGGAAGGGAGGTCAGGTATGCCTACAATAAATCAATTAGTTAGAAAAGGACGCGCAAAAGGGGAAAAGAAATCTACAGCACCAGCCCTGAAAAGTTGTCCGCAGAAAAGGGGAGTGTGTACTCGCGTATATACGACAACTCCCAAGAAACCAAATTCGGCTCTACGGAAAATAGCCAGGGTAAGGTTAACCAATGGTATAGAAGTAACCGCATATATTCCTGGTATAGGGCATAATCTCCAGGAACACTCGGTCGTTCTTATCAGAGGAGGCAGGGTGAAGGATTTGCCGGGTGTCAGGTATCATATTATCAGAGGTACTCTGGATGCAGCCGGTGTGCAAGATCGTAATCAGGGAAGATCCAAATACGGAACCAAGAGACCGAAAAAGAAATAGAAGGGAGGCGCGATATGCCAAGAAAAGGGCCTGTTCCCAAAAGAGATGTTTTGCCAGACCCCATTTACAACAGCAAGATATTCACCAAACTTGTCAACCAGATAATGTGGGATGGCAAAAAGAGCCAGGCGGAAAAGATTTGTTATAGTGCCTTTGAAATAGTGGAAAAAAAGATTGGTAAAGATGCTATTGAAGTCTTTGAAGAAGCCATGAAGAACATTACTCCAATAGTTGAAGTAAAAGCAAGACGTGTAGGTGGAGCGAATTATCAGGTGCCGGTCGAAGTCAGAGCCGATAGAAGACAAACATTGGCTATAAGATGGTTGGTTGATTATGCCCGCAAGCGCGGAGAGAAAACCATGGCTGAGCGTTTAGCTGCTGAGCTTATGGATGCCTACAATCATACCGGTGGTTCTGTTAAGAAAAGAGAAGATACACACAAAATGGCAGAAGCCAACAAGGCATTTGCTCATTATCGCTGGTAAGTATCTGGAGGAGTTAGGATGGCTGACATATCCGATTTAGCTATCATTAGAAACATAGGTATAATGGCGCATATTGATGCCGGAAAGACAACTACTACGGAAAGAATTTTGTATTATTCCGGAAGGGTCCATAAAATAGGCGAAGTCGACAAGGGCACAGCTACTATGGACTGGATGAGTCAGGAACAGGAAAGAGGTATAACCATAACCTCTGCTGCTACTGCTTGCAATTGGAAAAACAGTGTGGTTAATATTATCGACACGCCAGGACATGTGGACTTTACAGTTGAGGTAGAACGGGCATTAAGGGTATTGGATGGAGCCATAGGAATCTTTTGTGCAGTTGCCGGTGTACAGCCTCAATCAGAAACAGTCTGGAGACAGGCTGACAGGTACAGTATTCCCCGTATAGCTTATGTCAATAAAATGGACAGGATTGGCGCCGATTACTTCAGAGTAATAAAAATGATTCAAAAGAACCTTGGAAGTGCTGCAGTGCCGATTCAGTTGCCGATAGGTGCAGAAGATTCATTTGAAGGACTGATAGATATTATTAAGCTTAAAGCTTATATTTATCAAGGCGATACAGGAGAAAAATATTTCGAGCGGGACTTGAGTGAATTTGAGCTGGCTGAAGCAGAAAAATACAGGATTCTTTTACTGGAAAAACTATCCGACTATGATGATGGAATACTGGAAAAGTATTTGGAAGGTCAGGAAATATCCCTGGAAGAGATTTATAGTTCTTTGAGAAAGCAAACTATTGCGAATAAGCTGGTCCCCGTATTATGCGGTTCATCTTTTAAGAATAAGGGTGTACAGTTTTTGCTCGATGCAGTAGTGAATTATCTTCCATCACCTCTTGATATTCCTTCTGTAAAGGGAATAGACAAGAAAACCGGGGAAGAGGTAGCGAGGCTGGCAGATATTAATGACCCGATGTGTGCCCTGGCATTCAAGGTGGCGGTGGATCCCTATGTAGGAAAATTAACATATATCAGGATTTATTCTGGCAAGCTAAAAACCGGTTCACATGCTTTAAACAGCAGAAAAGACAAGAGGGAACGCATAGGCAGGATTCTAAAAATGCATGCTAATCATAGAGAAGAAATTGAAGCTGCCTTTGCTGGTGATATTGTAGCCTGTGTCGGCATAAAAGACATGGTGACCGGAGATACGCTTTGTTCTGAGGAAGCTCCCCTTATTCTGGAGTCTATTGACTTTCCGGAACCAGTAATAGATGTTGCTATTGAGGCCAAGACCAAGGCGGATCAGGATAGGATTGAAGAGAGTCTGAGGCGTTTGGCAGAAGAGGATCCGACATTTAAAACCAGGATTGATGAAGAAAGCGGTCAGATGATAATATCTGGTATGGGAGAGCTGCATCTGGAGATAATTATTGATCGTCTTCTCAGGGAATTTAAAGTGAATGCAAATGTGGGAATCCCACAGGTTTCTTACAAAGAAACCATTAAGAAGAAATCTCAAGCTGAGACCATATTTGAAAAACAAGCAGGGGGCCGCGGCCAGTATGCACATGTGGTATTGGAGATAAGCCCGCTGGCTGAAGGAAAAGGGAAAGTGTTCTGTGATGATTCCTCTTCGGAGCAAATACCCAGAGAGTATGTTTCGGCAGTTGAAATTGGAGCCAGGGAAGCATTGCAGGCAGGAATACTTGCCGGATATCCTGTGGACGATCTGGAAATTACCCTTAAAGGCGGGTCTTTTCATGAAGTTGATTCCTCGGAACAAGCATTTAAAATTGCAGCTGCTATGTCCATCAAAGAAGCTCTGGCAAAAGCTCAAGCGGTATTGTTGGAGCCTATAATGGATATGGAGATAATTTCTCCAGAGGAATATGTTGGAGATGTTATTGCTGATTTCAATGCCCGCAGAGGCAGAATTATTGGTTTTGAAGAAAGCCGGGAAAGCAAAATAATTCAGGGTACAGTACCGCTGGCAGAAACCTTTGGATACGCAACAAGCCTGCGCTCACACAGCCAGGGGCGGGCCAGTTTTTCCATGAAGGTTAAAAATTATGCGGAAGTACCCGAATCCAAAAGTAAGGAAGTTATAGCTAAAAGATATGGTTTACCAGTCTAATCACAAAAGTGAGGAGTAAGGGGTGAGGCGTGAGGATAAGGATTTAGTTATTGGATTATATATAATGAAATCAAAGCTTCATCAAGTATAGTTCAGTGGAGAGAATTGAGGGAAAAGTTCCCTGACCCCTGACCCCTTATTAAAAAAACAAGAAAAACAGAAAGAAAGGTGAGAAAGAGATGGCAAAGGCAAAATTCGAGAGGACAAAACCTCATCTTAATGTTGGAACAATAGGGCACGTAGACCATGGTAAGACAACACTGACAGCAGCGATTACCCTGTGTTTGTCCAAAGAAGGAGGAGCCGTAGCAGCCTCATACGACTCGATTGACAAAGCTCCGGAAGAAAGAGAAAGAGGAATAACGATAAACACAGCCCACGTAGAATATGAGACAGCAACAAGGCATTATGCGCATGTAGACTGCCCTGGACACGCAGACTACATAAAGAACATGATAACAGGAGCAGCGCAGATGGATGGTTCAATACTGGTAGTATCAGCAGCAGATGGGCCAATGCCGCAGACAAGAGAGCATATACTCTTATCGAACCAGGTAGGAGTAGAATATATAGTAGTATTCATGAACAAGACAGACATGGTAGATGATGATGAATTATTGGAACTGGTAGAGATGGAAATCAGAGAACTATTGAGCCAGTATGACTTTCCCGGGGATGATATACCGGTAGTAATGGGATCAGCATTAAAAGCCCTGGAATGCGGATGTGGAAGCCGGGACTGTGAATGGTGCAGCAAGATATGGGAACTGATGGATGCAGTGGACAGCTATATACCCTTACCGGAAAGAGCAACCGACAAGCCGTTCCTGATGCCGATAGAAGATGTATTTACCATAACCGGAAGAGGAACCGTAACAACGGGCAGAGTAGAAAGAGGCCAGGTAAAAGTAGGAGACGAAGTAGAAATCGTAGGGATGAGAGACGAGATCAGAAAGACAGTATGTACCGGAGTAGAGATGTTCAGGAAGCTTCTGGACTATGCAGAAGCAGGAGATAACATAGGGACCCTGTTAAGAGGAGTGGACAGGAAAGAAGTAGAGAGAGGGATGGTACTGGCGAAGCCGGGAAGCATCAAGCCCTTGACGAATTTCAAAGGAGAAGTATATGTATTAACGAAAGAAGAAGGCGGAAGGCATACGCCGTTTTTTGGAGGATACAGACCGCAGTTTTATTTTAGAACCACAGATGTAACGGGAGTAATCCAGTTGCCAGAGGGAGTGGAAATGGTAATGCCAGGAGATAACATACAGATGGCAATAGAATTGATAACTCCCATAGCCATAGAAGAAGGACTGCGTTTTGCCATAAGAGAAGGTGGCAGGACA
>JAHDSE010000019.1 GCA_018432955.1 Syntrophomonadaceae bacterium | reverse complement strand
TCGGCCATAAATACAAAGGCGCCCTTCAAAATACCCACTACCAATATTTCGCGGTCTTTATAGTCAGCAGAAATCTGCTTCCCCATCTGGGCAACCCTTGTTTTAATCATTTCCCGATCATATAATACTTCCAGTTGAACCAAATCCAATTGTATCCCTCCCTATCAATTGGATTATAACAACAACTGGGATTAGGTGCAAACAAAAACAGGGACTAAAAACAAAGTCGGTGGTATAGATAAAAACGGGCAAAAGCCGTCCTGGTCACAAGATAAAAAAAGCCCGCAATTTTAACACACTTGAATGCGTCAAAATAACGAGCTTATTAGTCGGCGATTTGTTTTTGCTATTTAATCTGCAGGGACTCATGATAGCCCTGGCTCTTATCTTCAGTTATTGTTTTTTGTACTGGTATCAGGTGGTTCAATTGTAATATCTTTATTAAAGTCTGAAAAATTGACCTCTAATCTTAATTTGTTCGCAGGTGTCTGTTTATTGCTTGCATTTAAGACCGCTTTTCTGAAAAGGCCCTTTTTATAGTCTATCCAGAATTGATACTCAAAATCTTTCCACATGGTTTCCAATAATTGGCTTTCAACAGAAGGTTTACATTTTACCAGCAGACATTCCGCACCATCTATTTTTTCAAAGTCTATTTTTTCCACTGCATTAAGCTCTTTAAACCTGAAATTGGACAGGGGATTCAGTTCGGAAATCAGCAAATCCTCAGAATTACTGCTGTCACTCTCGATTACCAGCCATTTTTCTGATAACGCATCATAATTATAAATGGTACGGTCAATATAGTAGATATCTACCGCTGTATTAACCATCTCCCCCTTTATATGCGTATTTCCATCACTTTTCTCACCTCTTACCTCGCTTATCACCTCCTTTCGGTCTTCAATTGTAAAGCCCGAATGCAGGCTATATCTATAATTACTGAGCTCAGCCATCCCTTTATTCGCCCTCTGCAGTTCCAGCAGCGGATCAAGTTTTGATTTTATATAATATTCCTTGATTGTCTGTGCCGATGCCAGCAAAGCAAGCAAGACAAGTACTGTTGTTAGAAGAATCGTCCAGCGTGTTTTGCTAATTTTCCTTCACTCCTTTACTACTTTTCACGTGAGGATTTTGCATAATTAATGTTTTCGTACCATTAGGCAGGTATTACAGTACTGACATCCTGAGACAAAGCGAAGCATCTTAAGATTAACCCTCCGGGCACTACTGAGTTCGCTCTGCTCACGATTAAGGTAGCTTCGCTAATGCTCATCAGACTGACATATGAATTTTCGAATTATGCAAAACTCTCATGTATCTATATATTTTTGATACAACTCATAAACAGTATATTTTATTAATAAACACCTATTAATATTACCGTAATGGTAATAGTATATTATTCCATTAATTCCCCCATTCAAAACCAAGATCATTCTTCCTCCAGATTTCTTTTTCACATCTCTACTCGGCTATACATAATTTATTTACAGGCAATAAATACTGTATACAGAAATTCTTATTCTTTACTATAGATATGCTATTTGCTATAATTTGCAGGTGATTGTATAAGGCAAAGGAGGCTTATCCAGTGTTTAAAAGCTATGATCAAGTGGTGGAATTTTGTTCTGAAAATGAGATAGCAATGATTGACTTTAAAATGATTGACCTGCTGGGAAGATGGCGTCATCTCAGTATACCTACTGGCCGTTTTTCTCTGGATACTTTGAAATATGGCATAGGTTTTGATGGCTCCAATTATGGGTTTGCCCCCATAGAAAAAAGTGATATGGTATTTATTCCCGATATTACTACAACAGTTTATGATCCCTTCACAGATGTGCCTACTCTGAGCATGATAGGTGATGTATTCGTAATAGCTGAACCCGATAATTACCGTTTTGATCAGGACCCCCGCAATATAGCCCTAAAAGCTGAGGAATACATGCAAGCTACCGGTATCGCAGATGAAATGCGAATAGGTCCTGAATACGAATTTCACGTATTCGACCATGTCAGTTATGAATGTTCCCCGCAAAAAACGGGCTTTTCCATTGATGCTGAACAGGCTATATGGAATAGCGGTGAAAACGAATTTCAAAACCTGGGTTATAAAATTCCCCTGAAAGGTGGTTACCACATTGCTCCCCCACAGGATATCCTCTACGATTTAAGGGCTCGTATGTGTATCCTTATGGAAGAAAACAACATTCCTGTTAAATACCACCACCACGAAGTGGGTGGGCCAGGGCAGGTGGAAATAGAGGTTGAATTCGGAGGCATGAGGGAAATGGCCGACAAAACCATGCTGGCCAAGTATCTTATAAAAAATCTGGCTTTTCAGGAAGGCAAAACAGCTACATTTATGCCTAAACCCCTTTATGGAGAAGCCGGAAATGGAATGCATGTTCATATGCACCTGTTTAAGAATGGTAGCCCAATTTTCTATGATGAGAATGGTTATTCTTCATTGAGTAAAGAAGCTTTACATTTTATTGGGGGTCTCTTGAAACATGCCCCGGCAGTTTTGGCCTTCACCAACCCCAGCACCAATTCCTATAAACGTCTGGTACCGGGTTATGAGGCTCCTGTAAGTGTTTGTTTTGCCACCTCCAACCGCAGTGCTGTTATCAGAATCCCTGCATATGCCAAAGCTCCGGAGCACAAGCGTTTTGAATTCCGTTCCTCCGATGCTACCTGCAACCCTTATCTCGCCTTCTCCGCTATTTTGATGGCGGGAATGGACGGTATAATGAATAAAATAGATCCAACAGCAGAAGGTTTTGGCCCTTATGATATTAATCTCTATAATCTACCCGCTGAAGAACAGGCTAAGATTAAAGGTCTGCCCAATTCACTGGACGAAGCCCTGGATGCTCTGGAAAAAGACCATGGGTTCCTGCTGGCAGGGGGAGTTTTTCCCAAGCGTTTAATAGAAATATGGATAGAAAATAAGCGGAAAGAAGCGCGCAAGGTTAATGAAATACCCCATCCATTAGAATTTGAATTATACTATGATTTATAGAATAATCCTTAATAAAAAGCTATCAAATATTTTAACCGTCTAAATCAACAAGGAACCAATAATTCCGGTAAAAAAGCCTGCTTGGTCAGTGTATATAACTACGCTGGTAAAGCAGGCTTTTATAAATAATGCCGGGATTATTTATCCAATGAGTCTTACTCAGCCGAATTGGTCATGAAAAACTACTCTGTAAATTTGCCTATTTTTCTTAGCCTGGAATAACGTTCCACTAACAACTCTTCCCTGTCTTTGCTCAAAATATCTTCTAAATGCCTTTGGAGACTTTTCCTGATATTAGCTATACTGGCCTCAAAATCCTCATTTATTCCACCCGGGGGCTCTTCAATTATTTCGTCTATTATTCCCAACTCCAGGAGATCAGCCGCAGTTATTTTTAGCGCCGAAGCCATTTCCTCAACCCTTTCCAAGTCATTCCACAGAATTGAAGAACAGGCTTCCGGGGTAGCAACTGAAAATACGGCATTGGAAAACATTAATGTCCGATCAGCCACAGCCAGAGCCAATGCACCGCCACTGCCGCCTTCGCCGGTTACTATCGCTACTACTGGCACCTTCAGGGCTGATAGGATCATTAACACCTGAGAAATGGCCCAGGCTTGACCTCTTTCTTCAGCTCCAATACCCGGATAGGCGCCAGGCGTATCAATAAAAGTCACTACTGGTCGATCGAATTTTTCAGCCTGCAGTAACAGCCGGAGGATTTTTCGATAAACTTCTGGATGTGGCATACCAAAATTATGGGCGATATTATCCTGGGTGTCTTCTCCTTTTTGATAACCCAGTACCGTTATTGGCTGGCCATTAAAAAGAGCAATCCCTGCCGTTACCGCTCGATCATCACCATAATATCGATCCCCATGTAATTCCAACCATTCATCACTGAGACTTTCAATGT
The DNA here is from genome assembly GCA_018432955.1 of Syntrophomonadaceae bacterium. Classification (GTDB taxonomy): domain Bacteria; phylum Bacillota; class Syntrophomonadia; order Syntrophomonadales; family Syntrophomonadaceae; genus SV3-B162. Next base: position 13,688 of record JAHDSE010000019.1, on the reverse strand, counting down.
AATCCCGGGAGCTGGCTCTGTCAGGATGGCGACTTAACAATACCTTTTCCCAGGCATTAAGGTTTTGGTATTTTTCTTTTTTTATTTTCAGCACACCGGCTTCTAAAGATTCTATCTCAGCAGATAAATCAAAATCCACTTTGGCTGAGAGCTCTTTTAATTCCTTGATTTTATATCCCAGTTGCTGGTGTTTTTGTTCATAATCAAGTTGTCTTTTAACCATTTGCACCTCCCTGGTGGATTCTTAGCAAGAATTCCAGCGTAGCATTAAGCTGTGAACGCTCAACAATCATGTCCACCATTCCATGTTCCAGAAGAAACTCAGCTCTCTGGAAATTATCCGGCAGGGTCTGCCCTATAGTCTGTCGTATAACCCGGGGTCCGGCAAAACCAATAAGAGCTCCGGGTTCAGCAATAATAATATCAGCCAATGAGGCAAAGCTGGCCGATACCCCACCGGTAGTAGGATGCAGCATAATACTAATATACAAAAGGCCTTCTTTATGAAACCTGGACAGAACAGCACTGGTTTTAGCCATCTGCATTAAGGAAAGCATACCTTCCTGCATACGGGCACCACCTGAAGTACAGCACATCAACAGAGGACATCCTGCTTCCATGGCGCGTTCAACAGCCCGGCATATTTTCTCTCCTACAGCTGAGCCCATGCTCCCCATCATAAACTGTGATTCCATAACCCCCAGAACCAGCTTATGCCCCCCTATTCTTCCGCAACCGGTAATTATTGCCTCTTTGAGCCCGGAATTCTGCTCAGCTTCAAGAAGTTTTTCATCATATTCTGGGAAATCCAGGACATTGTATGAACTCAGACCAGAGTCGAATTCCCGGAAGCTATCTTTATCCAGCATCATCTCAATCCGCTCTCGGGCACTCAGGGGAAAATGGCAGGAACATAGTGGACATACTTTAAAATTTTCCACCAATTCCGTTTCCGGTATGACAGAGGAACAGGAAGGACAAAGTTTTTTCCCGGAAATACTGCCCTCTTGCTTCCTGTCTTCAGTATAAGGGTTTACCGGAATATATTTTTTCTTGTAAAATGTATTTTTTAACATAGTGTTCCTGTTTAAACTTTATTAAGGGCAAACAGGAATTCACCTCCACAAACTATTTGCTCATTAATCTTGATATTCCCTTTGCCTTTCCCAATATTAGCTCTAATTGTTATTAATTCCGTACTTATCTGCAATACATCACCCGGTACAGCCTGTCGTTTGAAACGAATATGATCAACCCCTGCCAGATAAGCCAGATAAGATCTATACTTTTCTTCAGCCAATAAGGCGCAGGCTCCCACCTGGGCCATAGCTTCAATCATCAGGACCCCAGGCATGACCGGTTTGTCCGGAAAATGACCGGCAAAATACGGCTCATTTATTGAGACATTTTTTATCCCCACTGCCCTTTTCCCTGGATCTAATTCGGTAATTCTATCTACCATTAAGAAAGGATAGCGATGAGGTAAAATCTTCATTATTTCATCAATATTCATATTACCACCTATCTTTATTCAACTTACGCATTTGTCAGAGACTGCGCAGCAAGGAATTTTTTAACACAGGCTCGCTACGCTCGCACACGGATCCTGCGGACGCAGATTAACATGGATTCTTTTTAGTATTTTTAGTTTGGTGGACGTCAAAAATTATAGTTGATAGTTTAATGAAATACTCAGCTTCCATTAATGTTTTATTCAGGATAACGGAAGCTATAACTTCCGTTATCCTGAAAACTAGAAAAAAAGCAATTTATTAACCATCCGTTCATATTGTAGATTCCAATAAATATAAAAACATTAAAGAAAAAAAATCAGTGTAAATCTGTTAAATCCGTGTGCGAGCGTAGCGAGCCCGTGTCAAAAATTCCCCTTATGGAGCATTCTCTGTCTTATGCGTTCGAGTTCTCTTCAGCTATATCTACTTGAATTTGCGAATTATCAAGGCCGCGTTGTGCCCCCCAAATCCGAGGGAATCAGACAGTACTACCTGTAAATCCTTTTCCCGTGGCTGACCGGGAACATAATCAAGATCACATTCAGGATCAGGGGTTTCCAGATTCAGAGTATGGGGCACTTTATTATTTAGCAGGGATAGAGTGGAAGCTATCAGTTCGACCGCACCTGCGGCCCCCAACATATGCCCTGTAGATGCCTTTATCGAACTAACCAGCAATTGCTTGCTGTGATCCCCGAAAACCTTCTTTATCGCTCTGCTTTCCATCAGATCATTTAACGGTGTTCCGGTTCCATGGGCATTGATATAATCTACCTCTTCAGCCTTTATCCCGGCATCGCCAATTGCCATTTGAAATGCCATAGCCGCACCATTGCCTTCAGAATCGGGTTGAACCATATGCAGGGCATCTGCACTGCAGCCATAGCCAATAATTTCAGCATATATTTTTGCCCCTCTTTCCAGCGCATGTTCCATCTCTTCCAGGACTAGAATTCCTGCGCCCTCTCCCATGACAAAACCATCCCTGTCCAGGTCAAAAGGACGGCATGCTTTTTCCGGTTCATCGTTTCGGCTGGAAGTTGCTTTCATGGCACAGAATCCACCAATACCCAATGGGGTTATTGAGGCCTCAGCACCTCCGGCAAACATCAAATCAGCTTTGCCTCTTCTTATGATTTCAAAAGCCTCTCCTATGGAGTGGGAAGCAGATGCACAGGCAGTAACTGTACATCCGTTAGGCCCCTTGCAACCAAACATTATAGATATCTGCCCGGAAGCCATATTAGGAATCATCATGGGTATGAAGAACGGACTTAAGCCGCCAACACCTTTTTTCTGCATGGCCAGGAACTGTTTTTCAAAGGTCTCTATCCCACCTATACCTGAACCTACCCATACACCTATTCGGTTTTCCTGTTCCTTCTCTATCTGCAGATTCGCATCCTCAAGAGCAATACGGGCCGCTGCACATGCATAGTGAACAAAACGATCCATACGCCTGGCTTCAGCCCGGGAAACATAATCCTGAACATTGAAATTCTCCACCTGGGCTGCAATCCTGGTTGAAAAACCGGTAGTATCAAAGCGATCGATCATTTTAATACCACTTTTTCCTGCCAGCAGATTATTCCAGAATTCATCCTTATTATGTCCCACAGGGGAAACCAGACCCATCCCGCTTATAACAATTCTGCGTGTGGACATCTTATCACCTCTTTGCTGAAAATAATGTTTAAATTCTGGATTCAATGTAGTCAACTGCGTTTTTTACTGTTTTTAGTTTTGCAGCATCTTCCTCAGGAATCTGAATATCATATTTTTCTTCCAATAGCATCAGCATCTCTACAATATCCAGAGAGTCAGCCTCGAGATCCTCAGCAAAATTGGATTCCATTTTGATATCCTCCTCTGGAATATCCTTGATCTCCACAATAATAGTTCTTAATTCTTCAAATACCGTCATTTCTAAATTCCTCCTTTTTTAATACATAAAATATCAGGCCTAAAATCTTACCCACTATGGCGGATAGTGAACTGTCATTCTACTATCACAAATGGAAATCTGTACTAAAGGTTCATTCCCCCATCAACCCGAATTACCTGGGCATTTATATAATCAGCTCCAGGTGATGCCAGAAATGCGACAACAGCGGCTACATCTTCCGGAGTGCCCAACCTTCCTGCAGATATTCCCGACATAATCCTGGCACTCTGTTCAGAAGATAATTCAGCAGTCATATCACTCTGTATATAGCCAGGTGCAACTACATTTGCGTTAATTCCCCTGTTTCCATATTCCCGGGCAATTGAAAAAGACAAGCCCAGCAATCCAGACTTTGCAGCAGAATAATGAGTCTGTCCCGCATTCCCGCTGAGCCCTACAACAGAGGAGATATTTATAATCCTTCCATAACGTTTTCTGATCATGGTTTTTAATGCGGCTCTGCTGCAATAAAATGCGGCACTCAGGTTGGTATCAATCACCTTTGTCCATTCATCATCACTCATTCTCAGGATAAGCTGATCCTTATTAATACCTGCATTATTTACCAGTACATCCAGCTTTCCAAATTCCTCCACCGACCTGTCTACAAGTTCCTGCGCTGCTTTGGAATCGGAAACATCAGCCTGCACTATTATTCCTTGAGCACCTGCAGATTTTGCCTGTTCCAGGACTTCTTCCGCCTGAGCCTGATTTTGCTTGTAATTGATCACCAGATTATAACCCTGATTTGCAAATTCCAGTGCTATAGCCCGGCCTATCCCCCTTGAGCTGCCAGTCACCAGGGCAACTTTTTTATTCATAATGATTTCACCTTCTCTACAACTTTTTCCAATGTTTTACTATCTTCCACCTGACCGATTAAGCGACTGCGGTCAATACGTCTAATTAATCCAGACAGTGTCGATCCCGGACCTATCTCAATAAAATAATCCACTTTCCCCATCATATACCTTACACTTTGTTCCCAAAGTACCGGACAATACAGTTGTCTTTCCAGAAGATCGGCAAACTCCCCGGGGGTATTTTCCCGCGCATTAACATTGCTCACTATATCTATCTGAGATTTCTGCCAGTTTACTTTGCTCAGATAAGGCTGCAGTTTAACAGCAGCATCACTCATGAGTTTGCTGTGAGAAGGCACACTAACCGCCAGTAAGCTAACCCTTCCCCCGGCAGCTTTTAAAATCTCACCGGCATTGAGCACGGCTTCCTTCTCTCCTGAAATAACCAGTTGTCCAGGACAATTATAGTTGGCAATATCGACTACACCGCCAACCTGTCTGCATGCATCACTCACTGATGAATCATCCAGCCCTATGACCGCAGCCATAGCTCCCTTTCCTGGAAGAACCGCATTCTGCATCAAACGTGCTCTGGTCTGCACCAGAGGAAGCGCTTCCCGAAAACTGATAGCCCCACCAGCTACCAGAGCAGAGTATTCCCCCAGACTCAATCCGGCAAAAAGCACCGGAGATAAACCTATTTTTTTCACTACCTGGAGAATAGCCAGGCTGGTGGTAAGTATAGCTGGTTGCGCATATTCAGTATAATTCAACTGGCTTTTAGGGTCTTCAAAGCATAGCGTGCTGATTTTGTAGCCTGCTATATCATCTGCCTCAGCAAAGACTTCATACGCCTCCTCATACCTTTCAGCCAGTTCCCTGCCCATTCCTTTGTACTGGGCACCCTGACCCGGAAAAACAAAAGCTAATCGTGGCACGGTATTTCCCCCAATCTATCCTTGACCTGACAGGCATTTCCAATCAAATCCCCAATGATTTCTTCAGCACTCTGAATATGTTTTATCAATCCGCAGACCTGCCCGGCCAGGATACTGCCATTATCCATGTCACCGTTCAGGGCAGCAGCAGGATAACGTCCTTTACCCAGTATTTCCAATTCCTCCTGGCTGTAAGCACTTTTTTCACATTTCAGGTATTCCCGGGTAAATTTATTGTGTATAGCCCGTACCGGATGAGACGTAGATAAACCGCACACAACAGTATCCCGATCTCTGGCTTTTAATACCCTTTCCTTATAAGCACGATGAACATTGCATTCTTCGGCACAAATAAACCTGGTCCCGACCTGAACTCCTTGAGCCCCCAGGGCCATAGCTGCCATAAATCCGCGACCATCGGCTATACCTCCGGCCGCTATTACTGGAACTTCAACCGCATCAACTACCATGGGAACCAGACACATAGTAGTCATCTCTCCTACATGTCCCCCTGACTCAGTACCCTCAGCAATTATCGCATCAGCCCCCAGGCGGCTCAAGCGCCGGGCCAGGGCTACTGATGCCACTACCGGGATTACTTTTATACCGGCCTCTTTCAAACGATCAATATATGGTCCCGGATTTCCTCCACCCGTAGTTACCACTGGAACACTTTCTTCAATGATCAATTCTATCAAGTCTTGAATGTTGGAAGATGCCATCATTAAATTAACCGCAAACGGCCGATCAGTAAGACTCCTTAATAATTCCACTTCTTCTTTAACCCATTTCCTGTCAGCCCCGGAAGCCCCAATTACGCCTAAGCCACCGGCTGCTGAAACCGCTGCTGCCAGCCGGCCACCTGCTATGTGAGCCATAGCTCCCTGAAGCAGCGGATATTTTATATCCAACAAATCACACAGTGCAGTCTTAAAATACATCCTTATCCCTCCCCCAGCGAAGCAAAGCACCTCCATAGCTCAACCCGGCCCCGAAAGCAGCCAGAAGTACCAGGTCGCCTTCTTGCAGCTTTCCTTCTTCCTCATAAATAGATAAGGCTACGGGCAGGCATGCTGCAGACATATTGCCAAATTGCTTTACACTAGTGACCGTTTTTTCCTCCGGAATTTTCATACGCCGCATAGCACTTTTAATTATCCTCATATTGGATTGATGAGGTACAAAGAGGTCTACATCCTCATATTTGTAACCTGCGGCTCCCAGTAGTTTTTCACTGATATCCACGGTGATCCGGGTGGCAAATCTAAAAATTTCACTGCCATCCATTTTAATACAATGAAGACCTTGTTCAACACTCTCATGGCTGGCTGGTCTGGCAGAGCCGCCTCCCGGCATACATAAAAATTGTCCTCCACTGCCATCGGCCCCCAGATAAGTGCCCAAAATGCCAGTATCCCCACTGCCTTTCCCCAGAATAGCCGCACCTGCTCCATCTCCAAACAGCACACAGGTATTTCTGTCGCTGTAATCAATTATCCTGGAGCATATATCTACACCAACTACCAGAATATTATTATATTCTGGAGAAAGTAGAAATTTTTCAGCTACTACCAGGGAATACACAAACCCTGTACATCCAGCTTCCAAATCAAATGCGGGAACATTGCGAGCTCCCAGACGATCCTGAACAATACAGGCGGTAGATGGGAAAAGCATATCCGGAGTTGAAGTTCCTACAATGATAAGGTCCAGATCTTTGGCCTGCATGCCTGACCTTTCGAGAGCCATCAAAGCAGCCTCATATGATAAATCAGAAGCAGCGGTATCAACACCTGCAATTCTCCTCTCCAGTATGCCGGTTCTTTCGATTATCCACTCCGTGCTGGTATCCACCATTGTTTCCAATTCTTCATTGGTCATTATTCTATCAGGGAGAGCATGACCAATTCCCTTTATCTGAGCTTTCATAGGCACCACCTTTTTACGAATTACACCGCTTATTACCTGCATCAACATAATTCCAGTAAATACAAAATTATATTTTTATATGAACGTTTTGCCTTCGTCTTTCTGAACATTGGGCTTTGCCTCAGGATGACAATGCTATAATTCTTGCCTAATGATAAGGGACCAGTAATAATGCAAAATCCTCATATAATTACTGCAATTTTTATCAGTAATATTTACAGGCTATATTTTGCTAGTATTCCATGTTTTTCTATATGGCATACCTTTGTGTCATTATAATACTTTTCCCTGTGATAGCAAATGATTTTTGTAAAACTCAAGCTTGCCAGAGCCGACTGAATCCTTTAAAATTAGTTCTATTCACCAACTTGTGTGCAATTGATAAAAATACTGATATCAATAATACTGTGCACAAATTTGTGCACTATGCTAAGATATAGATATTAAAACAATTGCTTTTATATATGTCAAGTTTTTTCAGGTTTTTCTAATATATATTTTTTCCCAATTTTTTGCTTTTATTTCGATTAATAAGCTGCAGGCTTGTCAACAATAGCAATACAGGAAAAAAAATATTTTATGGTAAAATTTGAATTCTTCAAATTAGCTTTGTCCTGTGAGAATAAAGAGTTCATTTTCAGACAAATAAATCAGGATAAACAAGATGCCATAATGTTGCATCAGATAGTTTTATACTGATTATAATGATTTTCATGAGTGGAGGGAAAATGATTGCAGTTACCAGAACTCGTTATCGGAAAACTTATACCTAAATATCCAATTATTCAAGGCGGTATGGCCGTAAGGGTTTCCACATCGCCGCTGGCTGGAGCTGTGGCCAGAGCCGGAGGTATTGGGGTTATTGGAGCCACCGGAATGTTTGTGGAAGAATTAAAAGAGGAGATCCGCAAAGCCCGGGAAATGGCCTGTGGCGGCATAATAGGTATTAATCTGATGTTTGCCGCACGGGAATTCCTGGAACTTACGCAGGCCGCCATCAAAGAAAAAATAGATATTATTTTTGTAGGAGCCGGTTTTTCTCGCGAAGTGTTCCGCCGCACCAAGGAATCTGGAATTTCTGTCGTGCCAATTGTATCATCTGTCCGCGCAGCTCGACTGGCCGAAAAAGCTGGAGCAGCAGCTGTTGTAGCTGAAGGATTCGAAGCCGGTGGCCATCTGGGAACAGATCGCTCGGTTAAGGAAATTGTTCCAGAAATAGTGGAAGCAGTTAAGATTCCGGTAATTGCTGCGGGGGGTATCGTCAGCGGGCAGGACATGGCAGATATGATTAACCTGGGTGCCAAAGGCATTCAGATGGCCAGCAGATTTGTCCTGAGCCAGGAATGCACAGTTGCAGATGAATTTAAACAAGCCTATTTACAGGCTAAAGAGGAAGACCTGGTTATAATTAAAAGTCCTGTAGGATTACCAGGCAGGGCCATCAGGAATAAATTTATCACCCTCCTGGAGCGAGGAGAAGCCCCTGAACCCGAAGACTGTGATGCCTGCTTAAAGGATTGTTCTGCCGAATATTGTATTCTCAAAGCTCTAATTAATTCTCGTGATGGCATGATGGATGAAGGGGTCATTTTTGCCGGAAAGAATGTATTTAAAATGAAAGATATTCTTCCAGTAGATACCATATTTAAGAGAATAATTGCAGAGTATTCAGCTATATAATAACACAGCGTGACGTCCATGGATGGACTAGTGCAGCAGTGCCACGGACGGCAAGGAACTGTGCAATGTCCACGGATAGGGACTGGGAAACCGCGCAATGGATGTCAAGAAGCTCAGGATAAGCCTTCTTTACCCGCTCCGATAGCCTTCGTATTTAATAAGCTAAGGGCACCCGCAAAGGGTGCCCTTACAAAAAAAAGCAGCCACTTTGTGGCTGCTTTTTTATTCTTTTTTGGCATTCGCATTGGAGCGGGTATTACATCATACCGCCCATGCCGCCCATGCCGCCCATGCCGCCGCCAGCCATAGCTGCCTTCATAGCTTCATCTTCTCCGGTTTCGCTAACTACTGCTTCGGTAGTAAGAACCATAGCTGCAATACTTGCAGCATTCTGAACTGCGGAGCGAGTAACTTTGGCAGGGTCAATTATGCCGGCCTTAATCATATTTTCATAAACATTGGTCAGAGCATTGTATCCAATCCCAACTTCTGCTTCTTTGACCTTTTCAACTACAACTGAACCCTCGACACCGGCATTATTGGCAATCTGGCGCAGTGGTTCTTCCATAGCCTTTTTAACCAGATTCAGCCCGGTTAATTCGTCTCCTTCAACCTGAACTTTTTCAATAGATGCGATTACATTTATCAGAGCAGTTCCACCACCGGAGACAATACCTTCCTCAACCGCTGCCTGAGTTGCAGCCAGAGCATCTTCAATACGGTGCTTTCTTTCTTTTAATTCGGTTTCGGTAGCTGCTCCAACCTGAATAACAGCCACGCCTCCGGATAATTTTGCCATTCTCTCCTGGAGTTTTTCCTTATCATACTCGGAATCAGTCTCGTCTATACGGCTCTTAATGTTGGCAATACGAGCTTTTACCTCTTCCTCAGAACCTGCACCATCTACGATAATGGTCTCATCTTTCTTTACCACAACCTGGCGCGCTTTACCCAGCATATCAATATCTACATTCTCCAGTTTTACACCTATATCCTCAGAAGCTACCTGACCCTTGGTAAGAATTGCAATATCTTCCAGCATGGCTTTTCTTCTTTCACCAAATGCAGGTGCCTTAACAGCAACACAGTTAAAGGTACCTCTCAGTTTATTAACTACCAGAGTAGCCAGGGCTTCGCCTTCGATTTCCTCGGCAATCAGCAATAAGGGTTTGCCTGTCTTAACCACTTTTTCCAGTACAGGAAGAACTTCCGTAATAGCGGTGATCTTTTTGTCACTGATAAGGATGTATGGTTCCTCCAGAACTGCTTCCATTTTTTCGGTATTGGTAATCATATAAGGAGAAATATACCCACGATCAAAACTCATACCTTCAACTACATCCAGATAGGTTCCTACTGACTGTGATTCTTCAACAGTAATAACACCATCCCTGCCAACTTTTTCCATAGCATCCGCTATCAGTTGGCCTATTTCAGGATCATCAGCAGAAATTGCTGCTACCTGTGCTATCGACTCTTTGGATTCTACAGGCTTACTGATTTTCTCAATCTCCTCAACAGATGCTTTGACTGCCTTTTCAATACCTCTCCTCATTATCATAGGATTGGCACCAGCAGCTACATTTTTCAATCCCTCTTTTATCATTGCCTGTGCCAGTACAGTTGCAGTTGTAGTACCATCACCGGCCACATCATTGGTCTTAATAGCGACTTCTTTAACCAGTTGACAACCCAGGTTTTCCCACGGATCTTCCAGATCGATATCTCTGGCAATAGTAACACCATCATTGGTAATAGTCGGCGACCCAAATTTTCTGTCCAGAACTACATTTCTTCCCTTTGGCCCCAAAGTAACCCTGACAGCATTAGCCAGAGCATCTACGCCTCTTTCCAGGGATCTCCTTGCCTCTTCTCCAAACTTTATTTCTTTAGATACCATCTATGTATCCTCCCTTTCTAATAATTAGTTAAATTTTGCCAGAATGTCCCTTTCGGACATAATTAAATATTCTTCGCCATCAATCTTTACTTCCATTCCGCCATATTTGGAAAAGATTACCTTGTCCCCAACTGCTATTTGCATAGCAATTCTTTCGCCCTTGTCGTTTAAAGCACCCGGGCCTACTGCAACTACTTCACCCTCCTGGGGTTTTTCTTTAGCCGTATCAGGAACATACAGACCACTTTTTGTCTTTTCTTCGGATGTTTCCACTACTTTTAGTACCAGCCGGTCAGATAACGGTTGAATTTTCAACGTTATACCCCCTTCATTCATTATGTTTTTATATTGTTAGCACTCAACTAATGCGAGTGCTAACATTTATATATAATATTAGGCAAGACCTCGCAAGTATTCAAATAAGATTTCCTGCTAAATCCGCCCGATATTTTCGATTAATAGTATGCTCCTGTATTTTTCTTTTTATACCTTTAAATATCACTTTTTTTTGAATTTATATTTGGTCCATACTAGCAAAATATGAAAAGTTTAAGGGAAAACCTTGGTTTTCCCCACAAAATTCTCCGTAATTAATTACTAACTACTAATTATTAATTGTTAATTATAATTTAGCCCTGCCCACATTCATTGGCATCTCCGGATATAATATCCAGACCGTGTGCCAGAGCCGGCAGTATAGCTTCCAGGGATTCCCTTACCCCTTTAACGCTTCCCGGGAGGTTGATTATCAGGCTTTTTCCTCTTATTCCGGCTACTGCTCTCGACAACATGGCTTTGGGCGTATTTTGCAAACCATAATAACGCATGGCTTCCGGTATCCCCGGAACCAGTTTTTCCACAACTTCCAGGGTAGCATCCGGGGTAAGATCCCGTGAAGAAAAACCTGTCCCCCCGGAAGTCAACACTAAATCCAGGGATAATTCATCACAGGCATAAATAAGTTTTTCCACTATCAAATCTTTTTCATCTGGTATAATTTCATAATATTCAAGCTCATGTTGATCCCCCAGCAAATCCTTTATCTGCTCTCCGCTTCGATCTTCTCTTTCTCCTCTGGAACCTTTGTCACTCATTATTAATATTCCCGTTCTATACATCTATATCACCTCAACCGGATCACCTTTGTGTATTTTCCCTCCACTGATTACTTTACAAAATAATCCTTCATAAGGCAAAAGACTTACTCCGAGAGTCCGGGTAACTACACTGGGATGATCTTCCTTGCCAATTTGGCTTACTTCCAGAACAGCTTCCGCGCCTATTCTAAGTTTGCCCCCAACCCCGATTGAGGGCAGGTCATCAATTCCTTCGATAAGCAAATTTTCCGCAAATTCTCCTGGTCCGGCATTCAGCATATTATCCCTGTTGGCTTTCAGGACACTGGCATGGTTCAGACAGGTAACCTGGCGCCCCCATGGCCCTGCATGTCCATCATTTTCGATGCCATGATTCTCAATCAGTTTAGCTTCATCAACTTCCTTTTTCAATGTCCCTCTTTCAGGGCTGATACAGATAGAAAAAAGAGTCCCTTTTGCCACGTATTTCTCCCCTTTACAATTAGCTTAATAATTCAGTCGGGTAAATTCTGCTCATTATAAATGCCAGGGCCTGCAAAAAGAACTTGTCAGGATTCACTTCTTTTCACATGTCCGCTTTTACCGCCCATTTTTTCCAGCAATCTAATATCTGTAATCTCCATCCACCTGTCAAGCGCCTTGCTCATATCATATATGGTAAGAGCAGCAACCGTAACAGCTGTAACAGCTTCCATTTCCACCCCGGTTTTTCCGCTGGTTTTTACTTTGGAGTTTATAATAATCCCCGGGTTGTCCTCATCAAATTCAAAATTTATATCTACTGAAGTCAACATCAGGGGATGACACATGGGAATTAAATAGGGAGTCTGCTTGGCCCCCATTACCCCTGCTGTTTGAGCTACTCCCAGGACATCCCCCTTTTTTACTCCTCCGCTTTTTATTCTTTGCAAGGTTTCTGCCTGCATACGAACGACAGCCTGTGCCCAGGCTACACGTTCAGTATCGTCTTTCCGGCTTACATCCACCATCCAGGCCCGGCCCTGTTCATTAATGTGAGTCAAGTCCATGATTCAGCCTCCAATTTGGTACATCTTCCGCTTGTTTTCCTCTCCCCAGCCGCTATTCATATTATGCCTGGCAGGCTTCATTTTTATAGCCCTTATAAATAGTTCTTGTATTTCCTCATCACTGGCCCCATTTGTTAAAGCATCGCGCAGGTTCACTTCTCTCCGGTCATAGAGACATCCCCTCAAGCCTCCCTCTGCAGTCATGCGTATACGGTTGCACTCACCACAGAAATGGTTGCTCATGGGGCTGATAAATCCGACCGAACCCTGCCCTCCTTCCAGCAAAAAGTACTTGGCCGGGCCATTGCCTTTAATCTGTTTTTTCCCAGGAAACAGAGTATATTTTTCCTCTATCATCTTCTTTATGGTACCGGTATCCAGCATACGATCTTTCTGGAAAAAGAGCAAATCCCCAATCGGCATAAATTCAATAAAACGTATATGCAAAGGATATTTGCAGGCCAACTCGGCAAAGTCCAGGATTTCATCATCATTGAAGCCCTTCATCACCACTGTATTAATTTTTACCGGATGCATGTCCATTTCCATCGCCCGGTAAATAGCCTGCTTAACCTCAGAGAAATGGTCCCTTCGAGTAATATATTTAAACTTTTCAGCATCCAGGGTATCCAAACTAATATTAGCCCTATTCAGGCCTGCATCTTTTAGTTCCGCGGCCATAGCAGAAAACAGTACTCCATTAGTGGTAATGGCAATATCATCAATTTCCGGCAGACTGGAAATATAGCGGATAAGCTGAGCAATGTTCCTGCGAACCAGAGGCTCACCACCGGTCAACCTGACTTTGCGTATACCTATTCCAACAGCTATTTTAACCAGACGTGCCATTTCTT